>CAZTUD010000009.1:0-27033 GCA_964616945.1 uncultured Prevotella sp.
GTAGAATCTGCCCATGCGGCCAAAGCCTATTATTCCAACGTTGATAATCATTGTTTCAGTGTTTTGTGTTTTTATTGGTTTTACGTGCTTTTTGTTTCAGCCTGCAATGCAAAGTTAGCAAAAAAAAGGATAGGTTGTT
Source organism: uncultured Prevotella sp. (assembly GCA_964616945.1). Lineage (GTDB taxonomy): Bacteria > Bacteroidota > Bacteroidia > Bacteroidales > Bacteroidaceae > Prevotella. Next base: position 140 of record CAZTUD010000009.1, read on the forward strand.
GCTGTAATGCCAAATGTATAACCCCTTTTTAGGTTTTATTTTTATAAATGCTTGGCTATCAAAAAGTATATAAAAAAATTAGTGGGTAATTGTATAAGCTTTTGTGTGCGTTGCCAGCCAGTTCTTGCCACGGACTTGTCATTGTATTTCCATTATTTTGTTCTCAAACTCGTCGTTCGGCACGACCGAGCGGTTTTTCACACGCGTCTTGTAGGTGTTGACCGTGTTGACCGAGTAGCCCAGGAAGCGGGCAATGCGCTCGCTCTCCCTCACCCCAAGGCGGATGAGGGCGAAGATGCGCATCTCGTTGGTCAAGATGTTGTCCTTGCTGGGATAACGGCGGTCTTTCTCGTCAAACAGTGCGTTGTACTTCGCAACGAAGTTCGGGTACAGGGTAACAAACGTCTTGTCGAAGTTGCGGTACATGCCGTTGCGCTCCTTGTCAAGTTCCCTTTGGCTGACCACCTCCGCTATCTCGTCATACTTCCTCGTCACAAGCAACTTCCCTATCTTGTTGAAGATGTGCGCCAGCTTGTCAAAGAACTCCACGTTGCCGTAGAATATCTGCCCTATGTAGCCCTCCTTTACGGCATTGCTCTCCGTGAGCTTGGCGTTTGCGTTGTCGAGCTGCTGCAGCTTCTCCTCCAACAGCATCCTCGCCTCCCTAAGCTTGTGGTTCTTCCTCCTTATGGTCAGCAGCACGCCGACTGCCAACACTATCACCACCAACGCCAGCACGACCGTCATGCCCAACCACTCGCGCTCACGGTCGATTGACTGTATGCGCTCCTGGTAAATCTCCGACATGAGGCCGCCCGCCTCCATGAACCTGAACCTCCCGTTATAGGCAAGCAGCAGGCTCGTCGTCTGGTTGAGGTATCGGCTGGCGCGCTCGCTGTCGTAGTCCTTTATCAGCTGCGCCACCCTGTAGAGCGCCGTCACCTCGCACGTGGAGCTTTCGTTGTCGTAGATGGCACTCTTGATGAAGCCGACTATGCTCCGCACGCTGTCGCCAAGCTGGCTGTAGGCCTGGGCAAGCGACGCATACGACATGGCAACGGTGTGCTTGTCGAGCGTGGTGTCGGCAATCGCCTTCGTGTAGCACCGCACAGCCTCCTTATACTTCTGCCTGCTGTTTGCCATCTCGCCACGGAAGAACCACCAGTCGCCGCTTCCGCTTGGCAGTTGGGCAATCAGTGAGTCCAAATAGCATTGCGCACGCTCGCCGTATGTCCGTTGGCGCGACTGCTCCGAAGATATGCCGCTGAACTCTGCCCATATCTTGTGCATGTTCCTGTAGAAGCCTACCTTCATGCCGTCGGGCAGTTCCTTGCCCGACAAGCCACCAGCATAGAGGTAGGAGTCCAGAAACTCGCCCGTGAAGAACAGCGCGTAGGCGATGTCCGACTTCGACAGAGTCTCCCTGTCAGCCGACCCCATCATCCTTGCCAGTCCCAACTCCTTCTCTGCATACACAAGCGCGGAATCGGCGCGGAAGCTCTGGTATGCCAGGTATATTTGCCTGCACACGTCGTACCGCGTCTCTGGCGTGGTGGCGTGCCCCATGAGCTGCTTCAACCCGTCGATGTGCCTCACGTGCTCCTTGTCGTACGCGCCGCGCCGGGCGAGGCTCGAGTCAAGGTGCACAAGCCACAGCTCCGTGCCTCCGTCGGCAGCCACCGCCCGTTGTGCGCACGAGAGCGCACAAAAGGCCAGCACAAGAAACCTGATCACCAAAATCATTGCCGCATGTCTTTGTTTTGCTTGCAAAAGTAAACATTTTTTTTCAAAGACATGCGGCATCGTCCTGTTTTTTACAACACTGCCGCACGTCAGTCCTGCTTTCCGCGCAGCGGATAGGCGTCGCGCACCTGCCCGTCCTCCAGGCGGTAGAGCGTCCAAGTGTTGCCTGTCTCCCCGTCCTCCAGTCTCCAGTTCAGCTTAGGGTCGCGAAGCAGCCGCTTGATGCTTTCCGAGAACGCGCCAGCACGACGGGCAGCCTCCCACGTCCTGATGACCCTGAATATTTGGTACTTACATGGGCAGCTTTCGACATCTTTCTGCGAAATCCGCAGGAAATAGGTTGAGCCGTAGCCCACCGACGTTGCCTCCACGTGCTCGTATTCCTCCACTGTCGATTTGGCGTTGATGGGGAAGTTGACGCCCATCGTCGCCGGGAAGAAGTTGGAGAAAGCACAGTCGCGCAAGTCTTTTCCCTCACTGTGGCTGCTGCCCCACTCCCTCGTCTCGGTGTCGTACATGTCTTTCAGGTGGCCAATGTTCCACATGCTTTGGTAGTGCCACGAGCCTTCCGAGAGCGTCGCGCCGGTTATGCGCAGGTCGGGCAGCCGGTGCTCGCGCAGCCGGTCGAACAAGTTGCGGAAGAACCGCTTCACCGAGTAAGTGCCAAAGCCACTGAAGAACAGGAACTCCTGCCCGTCGAAGTCAATCATCCCTATGCCGCTGTTCTTGCAAACGTCGGCGTAATGTCTTGCTATCTCGTCCTGCAACTCCAGGTTAGGCACCAGCCCCGAATAGTCGCCTTGTGTGGTCGTCTGCAACTTGTCTATGGCTTCGCCCGCCTCGTGCGCCGCAGCCTTGGTGCCCCAGTAGCCGCGCGTAACGTTCAGCAGCCTGTGCGGAGCCTCACTTGACACGCCGAGATAGTGTATCAGTTCCTTGCCAATCCTCACAATGTTGAGCTTCGGGTCGTGAGCCTCCCAGCTTGCCACCTCGTCCATGTAAAGCGGATTGTCAATATATATCATGGTGTCGGCCGGGGAGACATCCTGCGTCAGGAAGCACCTGTGCAGTACGCAGACGCTGTCGGACGGCACGGGCGACGCGTCCCTTGTGCCAGGAGCCAGCGAGGTGGTTATGCACGTGCGCCCGAGCACGATGCCGTCCTTTGCCAGCAGCCTGGCATATTCGTCGTGCGACAGGTTGCCCGTGGCGAAATGGTAAGGCTTGGCAGTATGTTTCCTGCCGTCGATATATCCACCGTCGGCTCTGTTTGGCTTGATGAACGGTCCCGGATGGTCGTAGGCGTGAATGCCGTGCAGCCCCATCGCCTTGGCATACGACGCGATGCTGTCGTACTGGTTTTCGCACACCCACAGGTCAGGCTCGTAAGCCGTGGGGTCCTTTATCCACTTGCCACGATACATGGGATGCGGCAAGCCCTCGCTGAGCACTATGTCCTGTATCACGTCCATCAGGGCCGTGCTGTCTGGGCTTCCCCAAAGGGCGATTGACGAGCCAATGAAGTCAACGCCCGGCACGTCTTGCCGCTTGAGGTGTATCGGGTCCCAGTTCTGCAGGGGCGGCCAGCCCTCCGGCACATATATCACCTTGCCCGTGCGTCTGTCGCGCGAGTGGTAGCACAGGTGTATGCGCCCGCTCTCGTCGCATCCCGCCGAGGTGCCGCACATGTCGCGGAAGTACGGCTCCTTGCGCTCGTAGAAGTCCCAGTCAAGGATGCCGTTGCCGCCCAGCGCGAACTTCTGCCCCTCGTGCACCTCCACGGGCAGGGGGAAGCGGCGCCTGTCGGGCGTGTGCACCATATATCCCTCCATCTGGAAGTCGGCGGTGTAGCGCGACTCGCCGCCGATGGTGTTGTCGTCAAGGGCAAGCACGCCTATGGCGTAGTTCACAGCCTGCGACGTGTCGCGCGCCACGCCTATCACCTCGCCCATGAGGTTGTCTATGGAGGTGTAGTAGCGGCCCCACTGCACGTCGTCGATGCCATTGCGCGGGGCGAGGTCCTGCAGGGTGAACTTCAGGTACTTGTCTTTCTGCTCGCACCTTATGGTCGCCACCGAGCCGTTGGCGTAGGCAAGGCTGATGGTCTGGCCGTCATAATCCGCCCTCATGGGATAGAAATACCTGCTCGTCTCCTCGTCGTAGAGCGCGAGCAGCGGCGACGGCTGGTCAGCGGGGCTGAAGTTAGGCTGTGGCGTGCGCGTGAGGTTGCGCAAGCCCACAATGTAGCCTTGTCCGTTCATGTCAACGCCCAGGTAGCGGGTGCTGAGCGAATGCTGCCGCGCGTCTGCCCATCCCTGCGACACCACGGCCGCGGCCATTGCCACAAGCGTCAAAAGGCGGTGAGCCGTTTTCATGGAAATCATGTCTTTCTTGTTTAAGGCGTGTCCAGCTTCCTGCCGTTACTCCAAAGGGTTGAAAGAGCCGCCCCACTCGTCGTTCTGCTCCAAGTTGGAGTTCCTGTCAAGGGCGTTCTTGCTTATGGGGTAGAACCAGTGGTTGGTGTCCAGGTTGAACTGATAGTCCCTGTTGCCGTCCACGCACTCTATGTAGTCCATCCTGAAGAGCTTGCGCACGTCGGGGTCGTACATGTCCTTTGTCCAGTCAAAGGAGCCGATGTTGCCATAATCCTTGATTACCAGCCTCACGCACGAGCGGTATTTCAGCCCGTTGAGATAATCGAACTTCTTCCAGCGCCGCAAGTCGTTGAACCGCTTTCCCTCATACGCAAACTCAATGAGCCTTTCCGTCATGTACGTCTGGCGTATCTCGCCTTGCGTCGCAGCCGTGATGCCATAGTTGCCAGTGCCAGCCTCTATGCCGGCCCGCTTGCGGATGTCATACAGCACCTGCAACGCCTCGTCGCTCTTTCCCAGCTCGTTGGCGCACTCGCCATAGTTCATCAGCACCTCCGCATAGCGTATTTCCACCCAGTCGGTTTGGGCATTGTGTATGGTGGTTCTCGTCAAGGTCTTGTCCAGTCCCTTCATCTGGAAGAAACCCGTCGACGCGCCGTCAGACACTCCCAGCTCGTCGGGCACCAAGGATATGTATGCCACGCCTCCGTCGGCTGACGGGTCGGCAACCGCACGGCTGGCGTTCCAATATTTCCTGCCGTCTGTCAGCACGTCGCTCGCAGGATATTCAGTGCCCGGACAGAACACGGTGGCATAGAAGCGCGGGTCGCGGTTCGTGTAGAAGTCGGTCATGAACTGGTCGTTGTATTCCGCGTCCGCAGCCAGGCGTTGCGCGTCGAGTGTCAATGGCGTGCCGTCAGCTTTCGGGAATGCCATGAGCAGCGGCAGGATGGCCTCGTTCAGGTTGGCGTCGTCCCTGGTCAGCGGCATGGGACGGATGCCGTTCTGGTAGTCCAAGGGATGGTCGGGATAGTAATACTGGTTCACCATGATTACCTCCCTGTTTTGTTCGTCATACCATATGTCGGCAAAGTCGCCCTGATACAGCCCCTTGCCCGCGCTTGCCAGGAAGTCCACCGCGCTCTTGTTGGCGTCATATGCCTGCTGCCAACGACTCTGGTCGTTGTCCGGGTTGAAGAGCGGGCTGGCATAGCAGAGCAGCACCCTGCCCTTGAACGCCATCGCCGCGCACTTGTCTATGCGCCCGTAGTCGTCGCCGTCCCACGTGTCGGGCAGGTTGGCAATGGCCTCGTCCAGGTCGGCGACAATCTGCCGCACGCATTCCGAAGTCTTGCTCCGCGAAACCAACAACGAGCTCATGTCAGACACGTCCTGCGTGTGCAGTATCAGCGGCACGCCGCCCACGGCGAACACTTTCTGCCAATAGTCCCAAGCCCGCCAGAACAATGCCTGACCGCGCATCTGCCTGCGGTCCGTCTCTGTCAGGGCAGTGTTTCCCTCGATATGGTCAAGGAAATAGTTTATGTTGTCGATGCTCGAATAGTCGAGGGCAACCCCAATGTTGTCCACCGTAATCTGGCCGCGCGTATAGACATCCATGTCGCCCTGCCGGTTCATGCCCTCGTCGGTGCCGTTGGCATTGACCGGCCATCCCGGCATCAGGCTTCCATAGATGTTTGCCAGAAACGAGTTTGTCATGTCCTTGTCAGTCCAGACGTTGTCGGGGCTGACGGCATTCTTGTTCTCATAGTCCAGGCTGCAGCCCGCCGCCAACGCAAGGACGAGAACCGCAAAAAACATGTAGTTTTTCATAAAAGTCTGCATTAAATTTTCACATCAATACCAAAGCTGAATGACCGCAGCACGGGGAACGCGTTGCCATTGCTGATTTCGGGGTCATAGTAGTCTTTGTTGAATTTGCTTAACACGAAAAGGTTTGTTCCCGTGAAGAACACGCGTATGCCGTCGAACACCTTGTTGTAGAACATGCCCTTCGGCAGGTCGTAGCTCAGCGTAAGGTACTTCATGCGCATGAAGCTGGCACTCTTCAGCCAGTAGTCGCTGTCAAGGCTGTAAGTGTTGGTCTCCACACAGCTTATCCTCTTGGGCAGCAACGCGTTGGGATTGTTCTCAGTCCAGCTGTCGGTGTACCATTTCTTCCATATGCGGTTCCATTCCACGCCTCCGGCAAGGTCGTTCACAAAGCGTTTCTCGCCCAGCCTGCCAGAGAACATCATGTCTATGCTTATGCCTTTCCAGCTGCCGCCAAGGTTGAGTCCATACACGACGGGGAAGTTTTTCTTCTTCAGCACCACCCGGTCCCAACTGTCTATTATGCCGTCAGGAGTGCCGTCGGGCCCCGATATGTCTTTATAGACCATCATGCCGAGGTCGGGCTTCACGCCCTGGCAAACATAATTGGGATGCTCGCGGTTGAATGCGTCAAGCTCTTCCTGGGTGCGGATAATCTTGTCAAACCTGTAGCCCTTTATATAGTTTGTGGCACGCCCCACAGGTATGTCCACATCCTGCGCGTTCTCGGCATAGTCTTCCTTGATGACCTTATTCCAGCCGTATGAGGCAGTCAGGTTGCCATAGTAGTTGAAGTCGCCCGACTTTCCCTTGTATCCAAGCGTGATGTCGAAGCCCTGGGCATGGATTTCCCCATAGTTTTCGGCAGGCATGGTCATGCTGAAAGTTGACGGCAGGGTCGTTTGCCTGTTGCCGAGGATGTCGTAGGAGTTACGATACCAATAGTCAAACGAGAAAGAGAAGTGGTCAAGGAAATTTACATCCAAGCCCCAGTTCCAGCTAAGGGCTTTCTCCCATGTGAGGTCAGGATTTACCACATTGCCGTAGGTGATGCCTGCATACTGGGATGGCGACGTGCCGAAGTATGCGTATTTGCCTTGGACGTAAGACTCCTGCCACTGCCATCCACCAACAGAGTCGTTACCTGTCAGGCCCACCGAGAGGCGCAGTTTGAGAAACTGGATGTACTTTTGGTATCTCTGGCTGAAGAAAGGCTCCTCGGAGACAACCCAGCCTGCCGACCCAGCGGGGAAGAAGCCCCAACGGTGCCCCGGGGCGAAATTCATCGACCCGTCCTCACGGAAAGAGAAGTTGAGGAGATACTTGTTGGCGTAAGAATAGCTGAACTGCCCGATGTATGACATACGCCCGTTCTTTGCATCGGCGGGACCGCCACCCCATGTGTCAGCCCTGGCGCTGCTTGCCGCCCAGAACTGGTCGGTCCTATAGACGGGGAATGTCTCGCGGCCACCGTACACGCCGTCGGTGTGCCCCTCATACCATTCCGTGACAAAGGCGGCAGACACGTGGTGGAGCTTGCCAAAGGTGTTGTCGTAGTTGATTTGGAAGTTGAGCTGCTTGTCGTCGTCCCAGTTGGAGGTCTTCTCAAGATATTCCTTGCTCACCCATGTAGAGCGGACGGTTCTCAGTATGTCGGCATCATTGGTTGACCATATATGGCTGTTGTCACCGCTTCTTTTCACAACCACCATGTCGTAATTGGTGTAATACTTCTTGTTGACTGAGTGAGTCCACGTGCGGCTGTATGAAAGCTTTGCGCTGAGACCCTTCAAGAACGGTGCCTTGTAGGTGGCGCTGGCATAGAGCTGCGGCTTCAGATAGGAGTCTTTGTTGTAGCCTCCCAGACCGTCCACCCATGCGCCAAGGTTCCCTATCCAGCCAATGTCGACATATTTGCCGCTGTCGGTATAGACGGGCTGGTCCGGCTCAAACACCCTGAGATATGAGTATTCGTTGTAGGCATCCTCAAAGACGGCGTTTTTCTTGAAATTGTTTGACAGGCCAAAGCTTGTGAACACCTGCAGGTCGTTGGTTATGTCGGCGGTAACGTTCATCCGCACGTTGTATTTCTTGTAGCCCAAGTTTCTCATGTAGCTGTCCTGCTTCACATACGACATGCCTCCAAAATAGCGTATGCGCTCGCTGCCGCCCTCAACGCTGAAGTTGTGGGTCTGCGTCGAAGGTGTCTGCCACACTGCGTCCAGCTTGTCATAGCCCCAGCCACCGTTTACGCCGTCGATGTAGTTAAGCTCCTCGTCTGTCCATCTCCAGCCGGCAGGGTCGCTGTCGTAGCTGGTGTAGTTGTAAATCTCGCCCACCTGCCGCGCGTTGGTCAGCTCCTCGTTCTTTGTGCGGGTGTTGAAACTATAGTTGTAGGAATAGCGTATTGTGGGCTTCCCTATCTTGCCGCGCTTGGTGGTTACAATTATTACCCCCCCCGCCGAACGTGAACCATAGATGGCCGCCGAAGCTGCGTCCTTCAGCACCGTTATGTCGTCTATCTCGTTGGGTGAAAGGTTGTTGAAGTCGGTAACATTCCTGATTACACCATCAATGACATACATCACATCCTGCGCATTCCACGACGAAGTTGTCCTTATGCTGATAGATGGGTTTTGGCCAGGAAGGGCATCGGGAGTGGTGACGTTCACGCCCGCCAGCTTTCCGACAAGCAGGTTGCCGGCAGAGGTTGTCGAAATTTGCTCAAGCTCCTCACCTACTTTCATGCTCGCCACCGAGCCGGTGAGCAATCCCTTGCGCTGGGTGGTGTAGCCCACGACGACAATCTCGTCCAAGTCGCTTATCTGCCCCTTGAGCACTATGTCAACGTTGTCGCCCGCCTTGACCTCCTTGTCCTTGTAGCCGATATAGGAGACAACAAGCGTTGCTCCAGAGCCGGCTTCCAGAGAATAGCGGCCGTCAAGTCCGGTAACGGTGGCATTGCGCGTGCCCTTTTCCCGTATTGAGGCTCCAATGACCGGTTCGCCCTGCTCGTCAAGCACACGTCCGGCAGTCTTGCGCTTCTGCGCCTGCCCTGTGGGGCTTTGCGGATGCGCGTCGGCTTTCCGCTTGATGATTACCTGCAGGTCGCGTATCTCATAGGTAAGTGCATTCTCACTGGAAAGAAGGCTTGCCATCACCTCAGAGAGTGGCTTGTCGGTAGCCTCCACCGACACTTTCTTGTTCGGATTGATGTCCGACGAGAAATACACAAAGGTGTAGCCCGTCTGCTTTTTCAGCTTTCCGAAGGCTGTCTTCAAGGGGACATTACGCACGTTCAGCGTAACCCGTTGTGCCGGCAATGGAAGGCTGATGCCCAAGGCAAGCAGCAATGCCAGCATTAGTCGAATTTTCTTTCCCATAAGTTTTCCTTTTAAGTTTAAGTACATAGCATTTTAGCTTTGGGTTGTAACGTTATGACAAGCCAAAAAAGGAAAAGGGTAGTGAAAAACCACACTGACAGCAAAAAAATCAAACTCATGCGACAGAAGTATGAAAGAAATTTACAAAAAGTAAAAAATCAGGACAACGGAAACTCGGCCTTCTACAAGCCGAAAACGCCTCTTGCGACACCTCCACGGACCTCATGCGGAGCTTGGACATCTACCTTACGGCGCAAGGTCTCCTGCCTTACGCCGCCGAGATGCCTTCTTCGCGGCGCAGGGAAGGCTTCTTGGCGGCGCGAAGAAGGCACCTCGCCGCCGCGAAGGTGGGTGGCTTGCGGCAGACTGGAAGCTTAAATTTTGTTATATCGTTGATTTACAATAACTTAACAACCCAGCCCACCATTGCGCTGTACGAAATAATTCTTTGGTTGGTTGAAAATAACGCGCTCACAAAGGGCCTTGCGCAGAAAAGAATTTTACAACACATATCACGATTTACACAAAAAACTTTCATTGGAGAACATAACAACACAAACGCGTCAGGCCACCTCAACGCACTTTTTCCTTGGCATACAAACGGAAGCCGCCCTGCATGCGGCTGTAGCCTGTCTGCCCAGTGCACGCCATTGCGCGCAGAATGTCTTCCACTGAATTTGCCTTGATGTTGAAACAGCCATTGAAGCGCATCGACACGGCGTCGGGCGCAACGCTTATCCTCACGCCGTAAGCCTCGCCCAAGGCTTTCGCCACGTCTCCAAGCGTGGCATCCTCAAACTCCAGCGTGCCGTCTTCCACCCCTGCTTCCCCCGTTTCCGCCTTTTCAGGCTTGCCAGCTTGCAGCATGGTGCGATCCATCTTTCCTGTGGCTTTTTCCACAGAGACATGCTCCCCGGGCTTTATGTCGCGGGCGGTGGTGTTGGCGATGGTGTTGCGCAACTCTATCTTGCCGCTGTACAGCTCCACGACAGAATATTTTTCCGACGGATAGTCGCGCAGCTTGAACTCCGTGCCCTTGTCAACAACGTCCATAGAGCGCAGACGGACACAAAATTGCGGAATGCCATGCCTGACATTGAAATAGGCCTCCCCCCTCAGATACACCATGCGCATGCCTTCCACGGTGTGGCTTGGCACCCGCAATTCCGAGCGTGGGTAAAGCGTCACCCGTGTGCCGTCGGCCAGCCTTATGCTGCGCTTCTGGTTGGCTGACGTGGCAAAGACAGCCCATTCCTGGGCTTTGGCTGGAGTCTCCGGACTTGTCAGCATTGGCACCACCACAAGCAACAAGGCGGCGACTGCGGCAACCGCAACCACGGCAACGGCAGCGAGCCTTCTCACGCGACGGGGCGAAGCCGTGCGGCGGCAAATCCTTTCGAACGCTTTCCCGGCATCCACAGGGCTGTTGTCAGCCAGAACATTCGACGCGAACAAGACCTGCATGCTGCCCCGCGCATATTCCGCGTGGGCAGGGCTTTCGCCCACCCATGCCTTCAAACGGTCAAACTCCTCCCTGCTTATATCGCCAGAAAGAAAACGTGTTATCCATCCATCTACTTCCAGCTGCTTGTGTGGTATTTCTGTGCTCATAATGACTTTCCTTAAAAAGGACAGCTTCCTGCGGCTTCTGTGTAGCCGTCTTTCAAATTATTAACAACAACAATGCAAGATGTCTCCCCAACGCCTGGCCCAACATGCGCAAAGCTTGCTTGATGTGGTATTTCACCGTGTTGACCGATATGCCAAGCTTTTCGGCTATCTGCTGGTAGCTCAAGTCGTCTTGCCGACTCAGGAGGAACACCTTGCGGCTCTCTGCGGGAAGACGCTCTATGGCTGCATGCAACCTGTCGGTCATTTCCTCCCCAAGCAGTTTGTCAATAGGGTTGTCGTCGGAGGGGAAAAGGGTTTCCAGAAAAGCCGCGCCCTCCGCGTCGGAAATGTCGCTGAACGCAGACAGATAACGGCGGTGCCCCGACCTAAGCTCATTTATGCAGCGATTGCGGACCGAGCGCATGAGATAATTCCGCAACGAGCCTACCATGAGCGTCTCGCGCCGTTTCCAAAGCTCCAGAAACACGTCGTCCACAATTTCCTCGGCAGGTTCCCATTGGTGCAGCAGTTGGTGACCCAGGCGGCACAACAACCCATGATACCGGAAATAAACATCCCGGTAAGCATTCTTGTCTCCATCCCGCAGACGGGCCAAGAGTTGGTCTGCATCCAACGACGGCATGTGTTTTCTGCCAGAATTGGCGCTTACTCCACGGTGATTTTTCCTCTCAGGGCGATGTTGTCGCTCGACGGGCCCACCATGACGGTGAAGTCGCCAGGCTCGACAACTTCCTCCATGTCCTTGCCCACGATGCTGAGCTGTTCGGGGCCTATGCTGAAAGTGAAGCGGCGCGTCTCGCCGGCCTTGACGGGCTTTCGGTCGAAGGCGCGGAGCTGCATCACGGGCTGCGCCACCGACGCCAGCTCGTCGCGCAGGTAGAGCTGCGGCACCTCGTCGCCGTCGCGATTGCCGGTGTTGGTAACGTCGAACGACACCTCGAACTCTTGCGCCCCTTTCTTCGCAACCCGCAGGTTACTATACTTGAACGTGGTGTAGCTCAGTCCGTAGCCGAAAGCGTAAAGCGGCTTCGACGACATTTCGACGTAGTTTTGCGGCACGGCTTTCTTGTTGTAATAGACGGGCAGCTGACCCACGGCCCTCGGCACGCTTATCGGCAGGCGGCCGGCGGGGTTGTAGGAGCCGAACAGCACGTCGGCAATGGCCGTGCCTCCCTCCTGGCCGGGATAGTAGGCCGTGAGCAGGGCGTTGGCGTTCTCCGCCGCCCAGTTCTTCAGCAGGGGGCGACCCTCAATGTAGATTACCACCATCGGCTTGCCCGTCTTCTTCAGCTCGGCGAGCAAACGGTTTTGCAGACCCAACAAATCGAGCGTGGCGCGGTCGAAACCTTCGCCCGACTCCATGTCGCTCACGGTGTTGGGGTCGGTCTCGGCGGCGCCCGTCTCCTTGTAGCTCGTCTTGAAGTCGCGTGCCGAGCTTCCGCCCACGCAGGCCACCACCACGTCGGCCCAGCGGGCGGCCTCCACGGCCTCTACGATGCTTTGCCTCGTGGTGTCGCGCACGGCACAGCCCTTCACATACTTTATGTTGGCCTCCGGCAGATGATTTCTGATGCCGTCGAGAATGGTCTTCACGTTGCCGTCCTCCTGCGGGGCGGTGTAGTCGCCGAGCATGTTATAAACGTTGTCGGCGTTGGGACCGACCACCGCCACCTTTATATTATTGCGGAGCGGGAGCAACCCGTCGTTCTTCAGAAGAGTAATCGACTTCAACGCCATCTGCTTGGCCACCTCCACGTTCTCCGCCGAGCGCACGCCCTCGGCTGCCTTGCCGGCATCGACATACGGGTTCTCGAAAAGTCCCATCCTGAACTTCAGGCGCAGCACGTTGGCGCACGCCGAGTCGACGGCGGCCTCGCTCACCAGTCCGTCCCTCACCGCCTTTGCCAGCTCACCATAGCTCCTCGCGCCGAGATCGACATCAAGCCCTGCGTTGAGGGCGAAAGCTGCGGCATGCTCCAGATCGGCGGCCACGTGGTGAGTGCCGAGAATGCCGTCGATGCTGTAGAGGTCGGACACGGTGAAGCCCTTGAAGCCCCACTCGCGGCGCAGCACGCCGCGCAGGTAGTAGTCGTCCATCGACGACGGTACGCCGTCGAGGCTGTTGTAGCTCGTCATCACCGACAACGCCCCGGCATTTACCGCCATGCGGAATGGCGGCAGGAAGAACTGCCTTATCTCCCGCTTGCCCATGTATGTGGGTGCGCCGTTGTGGCCGCCCTCGGTGGTGCCGTAGCCTATGAAGTGCTTCAGCGTGGCTATCGTGGCGCAGGGCTTCGCAATGTCGCCGCCGCCGAGCCCCCTTATCTCGGCCGCCGCCATCTCTCCCGCCAGCACGGGGTCCTCGCCCATGTTCTCCTCGACGCGACTCCAGCGCGGCTCGCGGCAGAGGTCAATCACGGGGCCATAGCTTATGTGGGCCCCCTGCAGGCGCACCTCCTTGCCGATGACCTCGCCCACCTTCTCCATCGCGTCGCGGTCGAACGTCGCCGCCATGCCCAAGCCCGTGGGGAATACCGTGGCCCCTATCGCCATGTGGCCGTGGGGAGCCTCCTCGGCGAGGAAGAGGGGAATGCCGAGGCGCGTGTTCTCGACGGCGTATTTCTGCAGGGCGTTGCCGCAAAGGGCTGCGAGGCGCGGGTTGAGGCCATTGTCCAGGGTCTTCTGCGTCCACGGGTCGGCGCGGTAGGTGGCCCAGAGCATTCCGATGTTGCCCTCGGCGATGTCTTTCTTGAACGTCTCCGACGGCACAACCTTCTTGCGACCCAGTATGTCGTAATAATTCCAGCCGAGGGCGCACCTCAGCTGCCCCGCCTTCTCCTCAAGCGTCATGCGACTTAAAAGGTCGGCCACGCGCTGCTCCACGGGCAGCGACGCGTCCTGGTAGGGCAACACGACTTTCTTCTTCGCCGTGGCGGAAAGGCACGCAAGCAGCACGAAAAGGCTTCCGCAAGCCCTTCCGAAAGTCTTTCCAAATGTCAGTCGATGTCGCACAAAACTCTTAGTGTTGGTATTTCCCATCTTGTTCTTCATGTTTATGTTATTCAAGGTTGCTTTTTCATTCCAACAGCAGCAGCAACGCCAGCACTTCCGCCATGCCCGCACCGGCGAGGGCAGAGCGCAGGGCGGCGAGGGCGCGGCTTATGTGCTTCTCCACCACCTTCACCGATATGCCGAGCCTTTCGGCAATTTCGCGGTTCTTCAAGCCCTCGTTGCGGCTCATGCGGAACACCTCCTGCGTGCGGGGCGGCAGCAAGCCTATCACGTTGTTTACCCTCTCTCTCAGCTCGTCGAGCAGCAGGGGACCGTCGGCACGGCCAAGCATGTCGGCATAGTAGAGCCGCTCGCCCTCGGCGTAAGAGGCCTTCACGCGCGAGCTGTACTCGTCAATGAACACGCGGTGGCGCAGGAAGTTGAGACATCCGTTGCGCGTCATGGTCAGCAGCAGCGACGACAGCGATATGCACGACAGCGTCGCCCTGCGTTGCCACAGCTTGCCGAACACGTCCTGCACTATGTCCTCGGCGTCGGCGGGGTCGGGCACGAAGCGCAGGGCAAAATTGTGCAGGCGGGGATAGTACATGCTGAAGATGCGGCGAAACGCCGCCCCAGCCCTTGCCTCCGTGCGGAGGCCGTCTATCAAAGCCCTTTCGTCTATAAGATTGCCCATTTGTCCTTAGCTTCTTTGCGCAAAGGTAACCTAAATAAATAGGATAAGCAAGCAAAATTGGCAAAAATTTATTTTTCTTTTCATGGGAGGGGGGGTATGGGCGAAATCATGTGTTTTAAGATTAACGTCTAATTTTACTAAAACACATAATAACCAATAATCATTTAAAAGGCTAAAAACAATGAGAAAGCAATCCGTTTTGCCAAGGACTTTCCTCTGCGTCGCACTTGCCGCAAGCACGCTCGCCGTTGGCGCCCAGACTGTCACCAAGCAGTTCAAGGACGCCAAGCTGGGCGCCGTGCTCAAGGAAGTGGGCCGACAGGCGAAAATGTCAGTTGTTTACAAAGTCAGCGAGATTGGGGCCGACCGCAAGGTTACCGCCAATTTCCGCTCAACCCCCGTCCGCGAGGCCCTCACCCAAGTGCTCGGCGACGACCTCACCTACGAAATCAAGGACAAGGTCGTGACAATCCACAAGCGCAGCGCGGCCCCGAAGGCACAGCCGCAGCAGCAGCGCACCAATGCCAGCGTCAAGACGAAGACCGTGAAAGGCACCGTGCTCGACGAGAACGGCGAGCCCATCATCGGCGCGACGGTGCGTGGGAAAGACGGCAACGCCGTCGCCGTGACCGACATCGACGGCAACTTCACCATCAGCGTGCCTGAAGGCTCAACCGTCGAGGTGAGCTACCTCGGCTACACCAACAAGGCGTTTGCCGCCAAGCAGAACAACGTCACCGTGAACATGACACAGGACAACCAAGTGCTGAACGAGGTGGTGGTTACCGCCCTCGGCATCAAGAAGGAGTCGAAGTCGCTGTCGTACAACGTGCAGCAGCTGGGCGGCGACGCCGTTACTACCGTGCAGGACGCCAACTTCGTAAACTCGCTCAACGGCAAGGTGGCGGGCGTGCAATTCAGCCAGAGCGCGGCGGGCGTAGGCTCGGCCACACGCGTGGTGATGCGCGGCGTGAAGTCAATCAACGGCAACAGCAACGTGCTTTACGTCATCGACGGCGTGCCAATGCCCAACCTGCAATCCACCCAGCCCGCCGACATGTTCTCCGGCGCAGGCTCCACTGGCGACGCGGCTTCCGACATCAACCCCAACGACATTGAGTCGATTTCCGTCCTCAGCGGCCCCTCAGCCGCAGCCCTCTACGGAAGCGACGCCGCCAACGGCGTAATCCTCATCACCACGAAGAAAGGGCAGGAGGGACGCATGGACGTGACCTACTCGGGCAGCTTCCAGTTCTCACGTCCGTTCGTCACCCACAAGTTCCAGAACACCTACGGGCCGTCGTCGCCAGGGGCGTTCGACAGCTGGGGCAGCAAGCTCGCCACGCCGAGTGACTACGACCCCAACGACTTCTTCCAGACGGGCACCAACTTCACCAACAACGTGAGCCTATCGACGGGCAACCAGCAGAACCAGACCTACCTCTCGCTCGGCGCGACCAACGCAAGCGGACTTATCCACAACAACGACTTCACACGCTACAATGTCAACGTGCGCAACACTGCGAAGTTTCTCGACGACAAGCTCACGCTCGACGTGTCGTACACGCTCTCGTCGATAAAGGAGCAGAACATGATTTCGCAGGGCCAGTACCACAACCCGCTCTACACCCTCTACCTCTTCCCGGCAGGCGGCGACTGGCAGGGCATGCAGTATTACAACCGCCACGACCTGAGCCGCAACATTGAGACGCAGTATTGGCCTTGGCTCGACCAGAACGAGTACATGGAAAATCCCTACTGGATAGCCGAGCGCGAGCGTTTCGTGAACCACAAGGTGCGCAACATGGTCACGGCCTCGCTGAAGTGGGACATCGCAAAGTGGATCTCGCTCACGGGCCGCGTGAAATACGACAACAGCGACAACCGCTACGAGCAGAAGTTCCCCGCAGGCACAAAGACCCTGTTCGCCTCAAGCACGGGCTACTATTCGCTTGACAACGTGAGCTCGCGCCAGCTCTACGCCGAGGCCTTCGCCACCATCAACAAGTATTTCAACGAAGACCAGTGGAGCCTCACCGCCGTCGTGGGCACCAACTACGACCAGCGCAACAACAAGAGCGACTACGCGGGAGGCCGTCTCGGCAAGGTGGCGAACAAGTTCACCTGGAACAACATCGACCCGTCCGACCCGCAGTTCAAGCTCAGCCAGGACTACCCTGAGCGTAGAATAAAGGAGGCTGTCTTCGCCAACGCCCAGCTCGGCTACAAGAGCCAGGCCTACCTCGACGTTACGGCCCGCAACGACTGGTCGTCGGCCCTCTCGCCCGCCAACGAGTCCTACTTCTATTGGTCGGCAGGCCTGTCGGGAGTGATGACTGACATCATTCCGCAGATAAAGTCGAACGACTGGCTCAACTACCTCAAGATGCGCCTCTCTTATTCGGTGGTTGGCAACGACCCGTCGCAGCCTTACCTCACCATACCCACTTACACCATCAACGGCTCCACGGGGCCATCGCTCACCACATCGAAGAAGAACCCCGATCTGAAGCCCGAGAAGACAAAGTCGTGGGAGGCCGGCATCGACTTCGTGCTGTTCCGCAACAAGCTCCGCGTCAACGCCACGCTCTACCAGAGCCGCACCTACAACCAGTTTTTCAACATTCAGCTTGACCCATCGTCGGGTTACACCAACTGGTGGGTGAACGGCGGCCGCGTCGACAACAAGGGCGTTGAGCTGTCGGCCCACTTCAACCAGCCCCTCGGCCCCGTGCAGTGGGAAACCTACATGACGTGGACGCTCAACCGCAACAAGGTGAAAGAAGTGCTCGAGGAAGTGAAAGACCCCGACACGGGCGAAATTTACCACCTCGACGAAATGGAGCTTGGCGGCTTCAACGGCACACGCAACAAGATTACGCTCGGCGGCAACCTCACCGACATCTACGTGCGCACACTCGCCACGGGCGAGCACGGCGAAATCTACGTTGACCCGCAGGACCACTCGGTGCGCCCGACATCCAACGACTACATCCTTGCCGGCCACGCCACACCAAACTACAACCTCTCGTGGGGCAACAACTTCTCGTGGAAAGGACTCACGTTCGGCTTCCTCTTCAACTACCGCAACGGCGGCGTGGTAGTATCGCTCACCGAGTCGCTCATGGACGCTTACGGCACGTCGAAGACTACGGCTGACGCACGCGATGCCGGCGGCGTTGTGATAAACGGCGTAAACGGCATAACGCCCCAGAGCTACTACCAGACCATATCAAGCACCACGACGACCATCGCCTCGCAATACGTTTATAGCGCAACCAACCTGCGCCTCTCTGAACTGAGCTTCGGCTACGACATTCCGATAACGAAGGTGGTGCCCTGGATAAAGGGGCTCAACGTCTCGTTCGTGGCCCACAACCTGTGGATGCTCTACTGCAAGGCACCGTTCGACCCAGAACTGACCGCCAACACGGGCACCTACAACCAGGGCATCGACTTCTTCATGCAGCCAAGCTCACGCACAATGGGATTCTCTGTAAAAGCCAAATTCTAATAACAAGGAGAAACAACACATGAAACCAATCATAAAATATTCATTCCTCGGCGCACTGGCTCTGCTCACTGCCTGCACGGGCGCGTTTGAGGATTACAACACCAACCCCTACGAGGCAACCGACAAGGACTTGGAGACCGACAACCTCTCCACCGGCTCCTTCTTCTCGCAGATGGAAATACGCATGGTGCCGTTCACGGCGGGCGGCCAGCAGGACGACTCATACGGCTCCACCGGCTCCTACCAGCACTTCCAGGGGCTTTGCTCCGACTGGTACTCCGGCTACGTAGGCCCCACGGGTACGTGGGCAAACGGCAACCACAACGGCAACTACTATTTCACCGGCACGTGGGGCAACTCCATGTACAGCCAAAACTATACGCAGGTAATGCCCGCGTGGGCGACAATCGTGAAAAACGCCACGAGCAACAACCAGCCCGAAGTGGCGGCATTGGCGACGGTGGTGAAAGTTTACGCCATGCACCGCGTCACCGACCAGTACGGCCCCATTCCCTACGTCAACTACGTCTCGGGAAGCATCAACAACGCCTTCGACAGCCAGGAGGCCGTCTATCACAAGATGTTCAACGAGCTTGACAGCGCAATCGACGTGCTTGCGCCATACGCCTCGTCGGGACAAAAAATACTGGAGAACTTCGATTACATCTATCAGGGCGACGCCACGAAATGGGCAAAGTTCGCCAACACGCTGCGCCTGCGCCTCGCCCTGCGCGTGGTTTATGCCGACGCTTCCCTGGCACGGCAGGAAGGCGAAAAGGCCCTCAGCAGCCCGGTTGGCTTCCTTGAGCAGGCTTCCGGCCAGGCAAAGATTTCGGGCATAACGGTTATGAACCCACTTTGGGAGCAGGCCTATAGCTGGAACGAGGAGCGCATGGGAGCCTCCATCGACGCTTACATGAACGGCTACAGCGACCCGCGCCTGCCCAAATACTTCGTCGCTGCCGACGACGGAGGCTACCACGGCGTGCGCCTCGGCATCAACATGGCCAGCGGCAATGCCGACTACGTGGGCGGCAACATTTCCAACTTCAACCTTTCGTCAACCACAAGCCTCATCTACATGAGCTCGGCAGAGAGCTTCTTCCTTCGCGCCGAGGCCGCACTGCGCGGGTGGAATGCGGGCGGAACGGCAAAAAGCTTCTACGAGCAGGGCATCAGCGAGTCGATGGCCGAATGGGGCGTGACAAGCGGCATCAGCGAATACATAAACAGCGACGCACAGCCCACGGCATTCGTTGACAACACGGGCAACGGCGGCGACGCGGCACAACCCAGCACCATCGCCGTGAAATATGACGAAGGCGCAAGCTTCGAGGAGAACCTTGAGCGCATCATCACGCAGAAGTGGATTGCCAACTTCACCATCTCGCCCGAAGGCTGGGCCGAGTTCCGCCGCACGGGTTATCCCAAGCTCTTCCCAACGACGCGCAACAGCAACGCCGGAACCATCAACACCCAGCAGCAAATTCGCCGTATGCCTTATCCGTCAACCCTCTACGACAACAACCGCGAGGCGGTGGAGGCCGGAGTGACATTGCTCGGCGGAGGCGACAACGGCGGCACACGTCTCTGGTGGGACAAGAAATAATGCACAATTCAAAATTCATAATTAATTGATATGAAATTCCTAAGAGTTTTAATGCCTGCATTGATGATTGGCGCAGCCTTCGCCTCGTGCGACACCGACGTGGAGACGATAGAAGTGCAGGACCTTTACAAATACGACTCCCAATACTTTGAGAACCTGCGGGCGTGGAAGAAGTCGAATCACCAGATTTCCTACATGTACTTCGCCTCATGGTCGAACACCCAGAACCCGACATCGTGGGGCGAGCGCTTCATCGGCCTGCCCGACTCATTAGACATCGTGAACGTGTGGGGCGACATACCGACAGAGGAGAGCAACAAGGTGGCTTACGAGGACATGCGCTATTGCCAGCAGGTGAAAGGCACGCGCTTCGTGATGCACGGCGACGCGTCCAACTACAACCACTACTTCTGGGACCGCGTGTGGAATGAGGAGACACAGGCCTTCGACTACGTGTGGGACACCGACGAAAACGGGACAGTGCTCACCGACTCGGCGGGCAATCCACGCCACAAGCTTGTGAAGACCGTTCAGAACCACGAAGAGACGCTGCGCTCATACGCCCGCTGGGCGGTTGACACGATTGTGCAGACTGGCATGGATGGCGTCGACTTCGACTATGAGGGCTGGAGCAGCCACGACATGCAGATTGTGGCAGAGGAATGCGGCAAATACATTGGCCCATACGAGCTGAAAGACAGCACGGGCAGCGCCGTCCAGAAGCCGTGGCCAGAAAAGCTGCTCATCATCGACTGGTTCAACAGCGCGCCAGATGGCTGCGACGACTACGTGAACTACTTCATCCGCCAGGCCTACTCTTGGCAGATTGGCTTCCAGACCGGCTCTGGCGGACGCCCAATGGAGAAGACCGTGCTTTGCGAGAGCACTGGCGCAGAGAGCGAGGACGGCGGGCGCAACGGTGCCCGCGTGAAGGACTACGCCGCATGGGAGCCGACGACAGGCCACAAGGGAGGCTTCGGAGCCTTCTACGGCGACTACAACTACATGTCGCGCTCAGGCATACCATACAAGGAATTCCGCGAGGCCATCCAGCTGCAAAATCCATCCGTTACAAAGTAAAAAAACAATAATAGCCAAAATAAATGAAAACCAAGCATAACATAATATCAGCAGCTCTGCTGCTCCTCTTTGGAGGCATTGCGCTGACAAGCTGCTCCGACGGCGACGACTTCGACTGGAGCAAGTCGGGACTGTTCATGTCGGGCACGGAAAACAACCCCGTGGTTAAGTTCACGGTCGAGAACACGCCCGAAAGCTATTCGCTGACCGTGCAGTCAACCAAGAAGCTTGACAGCGACGCCATGCTGACACTTGCCATCGACACAAGCAAAGTGAGCGAATACAACGCTGCGAACTCAACGACCTACTTCCCCATTCCCTTGGGCGCGGTGGAGCTTGAGAACCCACAGGTAACCATAAGCGCGGGCTCGGCAATATCGTCCGTCGCCACGGTGCGCATTGTGAGCACTGACGAGTTTGTTGACGGGCGCACCTACATTATTCCTGTTACCATAAAGGACGTACAAGGCACCGACGAAGACATCATTCCCACGTCGAAGACCATCTACCTGCGCGTGTCGCGTGTCATCAACTTCTACTCCATCCAAGCCAACGCCAACGCGTCGAGTAACTACATTTTCGACGAGCCAATCCACCTCGACAAGCTCACCTACGAGGTCAAGATTTACCCGCAAGGCCTGAACCGCAAGAACTACCCGCAGCGGTTTCTGGCATTGGAGCAGACTGACGAGTCGAAGTCGCTCCTGCTGCGCTTCAACGAAGCCAACGCCGACAACAAGCTTCAAGTCATACTGGCAGGCAATCGCTTCATCTCCAACACCGAGTTCGAGAATGGCCACTGGTATCTGCTCTCCTTCGTCTACGACGGAAGCACAATAGCCATGTACGTAAACGGCGTGTTGGACACGTCGATAAGCGCGTCGATAGACGGCGGCATCGACTTCCAACGCTACGAGATGGGCATGTCGTGGACAAGCTACCGCAGCCAGCAGTTCTTTGCCCACCGCTTCTGCGAGCTGCGCATCTGGGACCGCCCGCTGTCGGCAAGCGAGATTCTCGGCGGCATGGCCGGCGTTGACGCTCACAGCGATGGTCTTAGGGCCTACTGGAAGTTCAACGAGGGCGAAGGCCACATCTTCCACGACGCCACCGGCAACGGATACGACATAGACTGGAGCAAGACGAAGCGCGAGGTGCGCGACGGAGGCGGCCTTGTTGACACCCCTGATGCCGCCAACCACATTGAATGGGTAAGAGACGACATTAACAAGGTGGCCCAGTAAACATAAAGGAGGACAGAAAAAATGAAAAACAGAATAGTAAAATACACAGTCATAGGCCTTGCCGCCGTGACAATGGCCACAATGGCCTCTTGCAGCGACGACGAGCACTACGACATACGCGGCTTGAAAGAAAACATCGCGTTTCTTGACAAACCAAATACCGTAACCGACGGTACCGTGCTAAAGACTCCCGTCGGCGTGTTCGCCACGTTTTCTGGCAGCATAAGCGGGAAAACATCCTTGGCAGTAAACAAAGCCACGACACTGACAGTGGGCATTGACAACAGCCTCGTTGACGCATACAACACCGACAACGACACCCACTACGGACATCTGCCAGACGGTGTTGTCACGTTCGACAAGACCACCTTGACGATACCGGCTGGCTCAATGGCCTCGGAAGACACCATCAAGCTGTCAATAGACCCGAAAGCAATAGAAGCCCTTAATGACACAGCTGGCTACATTCTGCCGATAGTGATACGCAGTGTCGAGGGCGACGCAAAGCCAAGCAGCGTGGCGGCAGTGCGCTACGTACACCTCAACTACATGGTCACCACGTCGCTCATCAACGACAACGCCACCGAGTTTGCCGGCGCCAAGGCCGACCTCAGCCAAATGACCTGCATAGCCGCCACGAATCTTGACCCGGACGGCCTCTCCGGGCTGGCTGGCGGAGGCTGGCGCGCACGCTGGAACTTCACTGGCGACGACACATCGGCATCCTTCACCCTTGACCTTGGCGCATCTCACCAAATAGCGGGCTTCTACATCAGCAGCTATGTGCTGAAGAATGCCAAGGTGTCAATATCCACCGACAACCAGACGTGGACAGAAGTGAGCGAGACCAGCGGCCACAAAGCAGTGTCACAGTATGACTATTCCACATATCAGTACATGCAAGAGTATGTGCTTTACGCCCCGCTCCAGGCCCGCTACTTCAAGGCCGAGCTTGAGCTTGACAACTCTTCCTGGGCATGGCGCTACTACAAGTACATCAGCGGCATAAGCCTGTACTACCAAGACTGATAGCCAACCATTCCATATAAGCATGAAACCCGCCACCCACATTTGGAGTGGCGGGCTTTTTGCATGTTTTCCGTACTTGCGGGGGTGGGTAAAGGCAAAGTCATGTGTTATAAGAGAAAAGGCAAAAGACCAGGACAGGCAATGACAGACAACGAGGCACACGGGCTGGCGAGGCAATACTTCGCGGGGCAGATTTCGCGCGAGGGCGAGGAAAGGCTGTACCTATACTTGCGGCAGGACGAGGCGAGGTTCGCCCTCTTCCGCCAATGGGAGGAGGAATGGGAGGCCGCCCACGACGACAGCGAAAGCACCCGCGAGGCTTGGCGGAGGCTGGCGAAAGCATTGCGCCACGACAAGGAAAGGGGAAAAACACCCTACGAAGAGAGCAAGCCAAAGGCAAGAGCATACAGCCTCTACAGGCGCGTGGCGGCGGTGGCGGCAATCTTCATGTTGGCCTTCGGCGTAGGGCTGCTCGCCATGAAAGTTATCAACGACCGCCCCGAGCAATATTACGCCCTCACCGCCCCGATGGGCAGCACGTCACGCTTCGAGATGGCCGACGGCACCGTGGTATGGCTCAACGCCGGCACCACGCTGCGCTACAGCGACCGCTTCGGCTCCGGCAACCGCCGCGTGGCACTCGACGGCGAGGCCTATTTTGAGGTAGCCCGCCACGAGGGCAAGGAGTTCACGGTGTCGACCAAGGGCTACGACGTGGTGGTGAAAGGCACCCACTTCGACGTGTCCGCCTACAATGACGACCCCTGCATCACCACCTCGCTCATGCAAGGCCACGTGGTGATAGAGCGCGGCGGCAAGACGCTCGACATGCAGCCCGGTGACCAGGTGAGCCTCGACCGGCGCACGGGCAAGTTCACCGCCACGCGCATGAGCGGCGACGAGAGCGCATGGAAGAGCGGCATGGTGGACTACAGCTCCATAGCCCTCGCCGACCTCGCCAAACGCCTCTCGCGCCAGTACAACGTCAGCATCGACGTGCGCGGGCAGCGGCTCCGGCAGACGCGCGTCTCCATAACGCTCAACAACCAGCTCACGATAGACGAGGTGATGGAAGCCCTGCTTGGCGTAACCCACGCAAAGGTTTCGCGCCAAGGCAAGAACATCGTGATGAGATAGCAAGCAGAGGCAAATCCACTTTTATTTCCCTTTTCATGCACCGTGTCGCGAAAAAATCATTAACTTTGCACGCGGCATGAAATCTTTTGACACTTTCTTCCTGACATGGCAGCCCAAGCTGCTGTACTTCACCGAACGCCTCTTGAAAGACCACGAGGCAGCACGCGACATGTGCCAGGAAATATTCCTGAAAGCGTGGAAAATGCGCGACATCTTGTCTGACATGCAGGATCCCGGCAGCTACCTGTTCAAGATGGCGCGCAACGCCGTTTACAACCATTTCGAGCACGCCAAGGTCAACGAACGCTACGCCCAAGAAACCCTCCGCAGCAAGGAAGTCTCATACGAAGCCGAGGAGCAGCTTTTCGCCGAGCAGCTGGCGGGCATGATTGAGCAGACCATCGCCGCCATGCCCGAACAGCGCAAGCGAGTGTGGCGCATGAGCCGCGACGAGGGAATGGGCAACGACGAGATTGCAGCGAGGCTCAACATAAGCAAGCGCACGGTGGAAAACCACCTGTCCAACGCCCTGCGCCAGCTCAGGACAAACGCCAACGCCATGAGGATGCTACTCTGCGTGTTGATGACATAAAAAACTTTAAAATCAAGGGAATGCAGCCCGCAGCCTTGTGCGTCGGGGCAAGTTTCCTTGTCATCATTTCACAACAGGATACGCAACCATCGGCCACGCGCCACAAAAGGTAAAAGACAAGAAAATGACTCCACTCGACATAAAGACTTTCATCGGCAACTTTTTCCACCGCAGCCATCCGCACGAGGTGCGCGACGGCTTCGGCTGGTGGCTCGTGAACAACAGCCACCAGCGCGAGACCAGAGAGGCTATAGAGGGGCTGTGGCAGGAAAGTCCGTCCGACATATCGCCCGAGACCATCGGCGACCTCGCGCGGCTGCACGCCACCATCGATTTACGCCAAGCCCGGCAGCGCCGCACAAGGATAATGAAGTGGGCGGCAGCGGCAGCCATAGTGGCGGCGGTGAGCGCAACGGCCACATTCTTCGGTGCCAAAACATATTTTGCCAACAAATACAAAGCCACGGAGATGGCGAAGGTGAGCGTGCCCGACGGCGCAAGCCGCTGGCTGACGCTGGCCGACAGCACGAGGGTTTTCCTCGCCGGCGGCTCGACGCTCGTCAGCCCAAGCACGTTCAACGGCCGGACGCGCACCGTGTTCCTCATAGGCAAGGCCCGCTTCAGCGTGGCCAAGGACAAGGAGCATCCGTTCATAGTGCGCACGCAGGGCATGGCCGTGAAAGCCATCGGCACGAGGTTCACCGTTGACGCCTATCCGTCGGAAGACACCGAAAGCACGACCTTAGAGCAAGGCCTTACGAGCGTGGGCGTGGAAAACGCCACGAAGAGCGGCTACGACTGGCGGATGCGCCCGGGGCAGCGGCTCACCTACGACAAGCTGTCGGGCGACGTGACGCTGGCCAACACTTCCGGCGACGGCGAACACGACTGGACGAAAGGCTGGCTCGTGTTCAGCGGCGAGACGTTCCCCGCCATCGCCAACACCCTGCAACACCGCTTCGGCGTGAGGATAGCGTGCGACAACATGCAGCGGCTGCGCGGCAGGTACTACGTGAAGTTCGCACCCGACGAAAACCTCTCCGACGCGCTGCGAGTGCTGTCGAAGCTCGGCGCAAGGTTCACGTACAAGGTTTCAGGCAACACCGTGTATATAAAGTGATAAATGACAAATGACAGAAAGAAAGGGAGGAAGGATAAATTCTTCCTCTTTTTTTGTTTTTCTTTTGTGCGTCGCCTGCCACTTGGCTGTTGTCTATTGAGTAAGACGAAGAAAAAGCTCGTCAAAACCATCAATTAAAAAACATTTTCCAAATGGATCCAAAACCAATTTTGCGACCTGTCAAGGTCCTGCTGGCAGCTGTTCTGATAAGCGTACCCCTATGGGCGCAGGCACAGAATGTCAAGCTCAGCGGCAAGGAAATGACCCTCAAGTCGGCGTTCGCGCAAATCGAACGGCAGACGGGCATGTCCGTAGACTACAACTCGCGCGACGTTGACACACGCCGCAGCGTGAAGACACGCGCCACAAGCGGCGGCGTGGGCGAAACCATGACCCTCCTGCTGCAAGGCACCGGCTACGCCTACGAAATCAACGGCAAGCACATCATCGTGACGCCCGCCAAGGAGAAGAAGCCGCAAGCCCAAAAGCAACAGCCCGTGGCAAGCGGGAAGCAGACCGTGCGCGGCACCGTGCTCGACGAGAACGGCGAGCCCATCATCGGCGCGACGGTGCGTGGGAAAGACGGCAACGCCGTTACCGTTACCGACATCGACGGCAACTTCACCATCACCGTGCCCGAAGGCTCAACCGTTGAGGTGAGCTACCTTGGCTACACCAGCAAGGCGTTTGCCGCCAAGCAGAACAACATCACCGTGAACCTGACCCAGGACAACAAGATGCTGAACGAGGTGGTGGTTACCGCACTCGGCATCAAGCGCTCGGAAAAGGCCCTGAGCTACAACGTGCAGCAGCTGGGCAACGAAGACGTGACCACAGTGAAGAGCACAAACTTCATGAGCTCGCTGGCGGGCAAGGTGGCTGGCGTGAACATCAACACCTCGTCGGCGGGCATGG
>CAZTUD010000010.1:0-22927 GCA_964616945.1 uncultured Prevotella sp.
TCACCGTCGAAGTCATACACCGACTATGGCTTCCTCGTTAAAGATGGCGAATACAACGTTGTGCTCAACACAGACGACATCAAGTATGGCGGCAATGGGCTTGCCGACGACTCCGTGCCACACCTGACCAACTATGACCCTCTTTATGAGAAAGACGGCAAAGGTTGGCTCAAGCTGTACATACCAGCCCGTTCGGCGGTAGTCCTAAGAAAAAAGTGAATGACATAGATGATTCAGAACAATAAAAATGGCACACTCATCATGCGCATGATGTGTGCCGTTTTTTTCCTACTTTTTACTTTCCTATACCTCTACGACTATCAGGCAGACATCCTGTCTGTAGTGCAGCACGTGCTGTCGCATGGCGCTACACGCTACAACCGCGGCGTGGGAGCTGTCATCATCACGCTCGTACTGTGGATGTTGCAGTTGGCAATCTACGCGGGAACAAAGCTTTCCCGCCGGGGGCACGCTCTCACATATTTGCCATCTCTACTATTGCTTGGGATTTTGACATGCGCATCACCCGACATCTATTATTGCCATTATATAGGCAGCTGGGCTTGGCTTTTCCCACTGCTCATGGTGGCATACGCGTTTGTTGTATGGGTTGTACGCCAGCTGGAGCCGATGGAGCTTCCAGCATTGTCGCTTGGCGTATTCTCACGCATGACGTGGATAAACCTATTACAGATGACAGTCATGGCTCTGATAACGTGTGCAATAGGAAACTCTAACCCCATTTTCCACTACCGAATGAAAATGGAAAACTGCATCATAAACCAGAACTATGCCCAAGCTGCGGCAGTCGGCTTTCAAGATGCACGCACCGACAGCAGCCTGACAATGCTTCGCGTCTGGACATTGTCGGAGCAAGGCAAGCTTGGCGACAAACTCTTCACCTATCCGCTTACAGGCAATTCCGACGCAATGCTGCCGAATGGCAAATCGGTAAGGCTAATGATGGCTCCAGAAAGCAAGCTATACAAAGAGTTGGGGGTGGTTTTCAAGGAAAAAATGCGCCCCATAAAATATTTGGAAAAGCTTCACAAGACACGCTTTGCCACCCCAAAGGCCCATGACTGGCTGCTTTGCGCTTACTTGCTTGACTGCGACCTCGATGCCTTCGCAAAGGCCCTGCCAAAGTATTATGATGTAAGCAAAACCTTGCCACAAGGCTACAGCGAGGCACTTGTCCTGTATAACCACACACGGAACAACACTGGAGTAGCTTACACAAACGCTGTCATAGAAGCCGACTACGAAGACTTTGTGTCGCTTGCACGCAAGGAGAGCAACCCTCAAAAGCGTCTGTCAGTCCTAAAAGACAGCTACGGCAAGACATACTGGTTCTACTTTTTCAGCCACAAGCTACAAACTTCTTAATGCTCCCAACAGCTCGGAGTTCTCGCTCTTCGAGCCGATAGTGATGCGCAGGCAATCGTTGCAAAGCCTCACTTTGGTACGGTTGCGGACAATGATGCCTTTCTCCACAAGATAGTTGTAGATGCCTTGCGCGTCGGTCATCTTGGCGAGAAAGAAATTGGCGTCAGTAGGATAAACTGCCTTGCACTGTGGCAACAGCCTGAACGAATCCATCAACCGACCACGCTCAAGCAAAAGCAGTTTCACCCACTTTTCCACCTGTTCCCTGTCTTGCAGGGCCTCTATAGCCTGCTGCTGCGTAAGCAGGTTGATGTTGTACGGGTACTTTACCTTGTTGAACAGTCCTATCACCTCCTTGCTGGCGAACGCCATGCCAAGTCGAATGGCGGCACATCCCCATGCCTTGCTCATGGTGTTGAGCACAATGATATTGGGAAACTCGGCAAGACGCTTGCGGAATACTGGCACTGTGGAAAAGTCGCTGTATGCCTCGTCAACAACCACCATGCCGCCGAATTGCCGCAACACTTTCTCAACTTCCTCCACTTGCATGTTGTTGCCCGTAGGGTTGTTGGGCGAGCAGATCCATACCGCCTTGGTATGCTTGTCGCAAGCAGCAAGCAACTTGTCGGCTTTCATCTGGTAATGTTCGTCAAGCAAGACAGGCTTGTATGCCACGTCGTTGATGTCGGCGCACACCTTGTACATGCCGTATGTAGGCTCGATTGCCACCACATTGTCGATTTGCGGACGGCAAAACACGCGATAGACCAAGTCAATGGCCTCGTCGGAGCCGTTGCCAAGAAATATGCAATCAGCAGGCACGCCCTTCACCTTTGCGACAAGCTCCTTGAGTTTGAGTTGCAGAGGGTCGGGGTAACGGTTCAAAGGACTGTTGTAAGGATTTTCGTTGGCATCGAGAAAGACATGTGCCTCGTGCCCCGAATACTCATTACGTGCAGAACTGTATGGTGCGAGCCGCCATATATTTGGTCGAACCAAATCCTTGAGCCTCTCCAAGCACCCCCCAAGAGGGGTATGTTGATTACTTAATGCTGCATTTGCTGTAGCCTTGTTGCTCATTGTAATTTGCATCTTAATAAATAGCTCTTTATGAAACCCACTCACCTCCTTGGAGGGGCTTGGGGACGGCCTTATGCCTTTCCCATCCGCAATCTCATCGCATTGGCGTGAGCTTCAAGCTGTTCGTTTTCCGCCATGCACACCACGGCCTCACCTATGCTGCGTATGCCATCCTCCGTGAGATGTTGGAACGTTACCTTGCGGTTATAGCTGTCGAGGTTTACGCCGTTGTACGCCAAAGCGTATTGATGGGTCGGGAGCGTATGGTTAGTGCCGCTGGCATAGTCGCCCGCGCTCTCGCAAGCCCACTTACCGAGGAACACGCTGCCCGCGTTCACAACATTGGCTGCAAGCTGCTCATAGTTGTCGGTCGCTATAATCAAGTGCTCAGGCGCATAGCAGTTGCTTAAATCCATTGCCTCGTCATAGTCATGCACAAGCACGAGCTTGGAGTTGTCAAGAGACTTTGCCGCTATCTCACGGCGCGGCAATGGGGCAAGCTGCCTCTCCACCTCTTCCTCAACCTTGCGAAGCATGTCCTCAGAGGTTGTGATAAGAATAACCTGCGAGTCAATGCCATGCTCGGCCTGGGACAGCAAGTCGGCAGCCACATAGACAGGATTGCTCGTCTCGTCGGCAATGACACACACCTCGCTTGGCCCTGCCGGCATATCGATTGCGACATCATGCAAGCTCACCTGCTGCTTCGCCGCCATCACAAATTGGTTGCCTGGCCCGAATATCTTGTAAACCTTTGGCACTGTCACAGTTCCATACGCCATCGCGCCAATGGCCTGCACTCCACCCGCCT
This sequence comes from uncultured Prevotella sp., assembly GCA_964616945.1. GTDB lineage: Bacteria > Bacteroidota > Bacteroidia > Bacteroidales > Bacteroidaceae > Prevotella. The sequence goes on from CAZTUD010000010.1 coordinate 3,281, forward strand.
TGTATATTTTGCTCACGCCAGCCACATGCGCGGCGGCAAGTATCGCAGGATTAACCTTGCCCTCACGGTTCGGCGGCGTGCACAGTACTATCTCGCGGCATCCCGCTATCTTCGCAGGGGTGGCAAGCATCAGCACTGTGGAGAAGAGCGGTGCCGTGCCACCAGGAATGTAGAGGCCGACTTTCTCTATTGGTATGCTCTTCTGCCAGCACGCAACGCCCTTGGCGGTCTCTATTTTTGTGCCCTCAAAACGCTGCGCCTCATGGAAAACGGCTATGTTGTGGTGGGCCAGCTCAAGCGACTTCCTCAGCTCGGGGGTTATCGAGCGCAAAGCTTCGTCTATCTCCGCAGGGCTTACGGCAAGGCTGGAAAGGCTCACATGGTCGAACTTTTCCTCATACTTCTTCACGGCAGCGTCGCCGTTTACCTTGATGTCGCCAAGCACTGATGACACCGTAGCGTTAAGTTGTGTCAAGTCAAGGTGTGGCCGCTCCACTATTGACGGCCACTCTTCTTTCAAAGGATACCTTATTATGTTCATTAGCGTTATGACAATTATAGTATCATTTTCTCAATCGGCGACACAAGTATGCCTTGTGCGCCAAGGTCTTTCAGCTTGTTTATGATTTCCCAAAAACTCTTCTCGTCGAGCACCGTGTGGATGGCGCACCAGTCAGGGTCGTTGAGGGGAATGATGGTAGGGCTCTTGATGCCCGGCAGCACGCTTATGATGTCTTTCAGCCGACTCTTGGGCGCGTTCATCATAACATATTTCTTGTCTTGTGCCGACCTTACGGCCTTGAAGCGGAACAGCATCTCGTTGAGTATGCCGTGCTTCTCCTCGTCCATCTGCCAGTTGCCTATCAGTATTGCCTCGCTCTGCATCACCACCTCAACCTCCTTCAGGTTGTTGTGGGCCAGTGTGGAGCCAGAGCTCACAATGTCGAATATGGCATCGGCAAGTCCTATGCCCGGACTTATCTCCACCGAGCCGGTTATGACGTGTATGTCTGCCTTGATGTTGTTCTTGTTCATGAAGCGGCGCAGGATGCCCGGATAGGATGTCGCAATGCGCTTGCCATTGAACCACTGCAACCCGGAATAATTTATCCCTTTGGGTATGGCAAGCGACAGCCTACACCTGGAAAAACCAAGACGGTCGATAACCTGCACGTCCTCCTGACGCTCCTCAAACTCGTTCTCCCCCACCACGCCAATGTCGGCAACGCCGTTTGCCACGCTTTGCGGAATGTCGTCGTCGCGCAGGAAAAGTACCTCCAACGGGAAATTGCCACTTTGCACAAGCAAGGTGCGTTTATTAGGAGTAATCTTGATGTCTGCCTCAGCAAGAAGGTTCATTGTGTCGTCGTACAGGCGGCCTTTTGATTGTACAGCTATTCTTAACATACCTTATTTTTCTTGCAAAATTACTTACTTTTGGCCACATATCCAATAAAGTTTGTAATTTTGTGATGAAATAGTTTATGAAGTTACATATTATAAGCATATTGATGCCACTTTTGGCGTTGTTGTCAATTTCATGCTCCGAACAGAAGCGTCCGGAATTGACCCCTTGGGGCACACCCCTTGGAGCCGATACCATACCGTCGTCCGACAGCAGCTTTGGCCTCGACGACATAGTGAACAACGGCGAGATGATAATGCTTACGCTTTCCGGACCCGATACCTATTACGACTATCGCGGGCACGGAATGGGTTTGCAATATCTGCTTTGCGAGAAATTCGCCGAGAAGCTTGGCGTGTCGCTTCGCGTGGAGGTGTGCAAGGACACGGCGGAGGTGGTGCGCAAGATAAAGTCGGGCGACGCCGACATCGTGGCAATGCAACTGCCCGACTCTGTGCGCGGGGTTGACTTCACCAATGTCAAGGTAGATTCGCTGAAACACGGATGGGCGGTCAATGCCAGCAATGAAGAACTTGCCAAAAGCCTCAACCGATGGTTCAGCCCCAAAATGGTTGGGCAGATGCGGCGCGAGGAGTCGTTCCTTTTGTCTGTGCGCAGTGTGCGCCGCCACGTCTATTCGCCGATGCTCAACCGCTCCAAGGGCATTATATCACGCTACGACAACTATTTCCAACAATACGCGCCGCTCGCGCGTCTCGACTGGAGGCTCATGGCAGCCCAATGCTACCAGGAGTCCACGTTCGACCCCAACGCCAAGTCGTGGGCTGGAGCCTGCGGACTGATGCAAATCATGCCAAGCACAGCCGACCACCTTGGCCTCCCACGTGCCTCATTGTTCAATCCAGAAGAGAACATCGCGGCCTCGGCACGCTACATGCAGGAGCTGGGACAGCACTTTGCCGACGTGCCCATGCCGGAGCGCATATGGTATCAGCTTGCAAGCTACAATGGCGGCCTACACCACATACGCGACGCAATGGCGTTGGCAAACAAGCACGGGCGCAACGCCAAACGATGGAGCGACGTGTCGGAGTTTGTGCTGAAGCTCAGCCAGCCACAATATTACACCGACCCAGTGGTGCGGAATGGCTACATGCGTGGAGGTGAGACCGTGGAATACGTCAGCCGCATACGCGACCGCTGGGCGCAATACCGCGGCATGGCGGGAGGTGGCGGCACGGGCGGCTTCATCACCACGCCGCAGCGGGCGAAGCGCAGCTACAAGTGGCACTTGTAAAGATGCTCGCAAAAAAGCCGTAATTTCACAATAACGTGCCTTTTTCTCCGTTTTCTAAAACATGAAAAGACTTTGTTTTCTTCTCTTCATGCTCCTGACGACAGCCGCATTGTCGGCGCAGACGTTCACGCTCAAGGGGCGTGTCATCGACGAGGACAACAATCCCGTGGAGCTTGCCAGCGTGGCGTGTGTCAGCCAGGGTCGGGCCACTGTTACCTCCATCAGGGGCGAATACCAGCTGACACTGCTCTCTGCCGACTCCGTCGTCATTCGCTTTTCCATGCTTGGCTATCGCACCAAGACGCGGGTTCTGCGCCGTCCGAAAGGACCGCAGACGCTCATCGTGGTGCTCAACAGCAGTGCCACTAATCTCGAAGGCGTGGAAGTTACCGAGCGCAAGATACAGTCAGGACAGACACAGGAGCTGTCAAAGGATGCCCTCAAGGGTATGCCCTCGACAACAGGCAACGGCGTAGAGGAGCTTATCCAAGCACAGGCAGGAGTCTCCACCCACAACGAGCTGTCATCGCAATACAACGTGCGCGGCGGAAGCTTCGACGAAAACTCAGTATATATAAATAATGTGGAAGTCTATCGCCCGTTTCTTGTGCGCAGCGGGCAACAGGAAGGATTGTCAATTATCAATCCCGACATGGTGGACCGCATAGCATTCTCCACGGGCGGCTACGAGGCAAAATATGGCGACAAGATGTCGTCAACTCTCGACATCACCTACCGCAGGCCGAAACGCTTCGAGGCAAACGTTGACGCGTCGCTACTCGGCGCGGGGGCATACGTAGGCTTCTCAAACAAGAAGTTCGCCTGGGCCAACGGCTTGCGCTACAAGACCAACCGGTACCTGCTCGGCTCGTTAGAGACTCATGGAGAATACAAGCCGAACTTCCTTGACTATCAGACATATATGTCGTACACGCCAAACAAGAGCTGGAGCATTGGCATCATTGGCGACATATCAGACAACCACTACAACTTCACTCCCAAAGATCGCGAGACACGCTTCGGGACACTGGAGAACGTGAGGTCGTTCCGCGTGTATTTCGACGGGCAGGAGAAAGACCTCTTCCGTACATATTTCGGCACAATAGGCATAACCCGCCACTTCAGCGACTCCACGTCGCTGTCGCTGCTCGGTTCGGCGTTCTCCACCAACGAGCGCGAACGCTACGACATACAGGGGCAATATTGGCTCACCCAGACCGAGACCTCCGAGAACCTTGGTGTGGGCACCTATTTCCAACATGCGCGCAACTACCTCAAGGGACACGTCGAGAGCATAAAGCTGCTGTTCAAGCACACAGCCAAGCAGCACAACATAGAAAGCGGCCTGACCTACAAGATAGAGCATGTGGAGGAGCAATCGGCAGAATATGAGATGCGCGACTCTGCGGGCTACAACATCCCGCATACGGGCCGCGACCTCAACATGGTGTACAGCTTGCGGTCGAGAAACGAGCTTAACGCCAACCGGCTGGAATACTACTTGCAGGACACCTGGCGGTTCAGGTCAAGGGAGCGCGACGACTCTCTTGGGCTACAGACCCTCTACACCCTCAACTACGGCATACGCTTCGCCCATTGGAACTTCAACCACGAGTCCATACTCTCGCCACGGGTCTCGTTGAGCATCATACCTGCCTTCAACCAAAACATAAGCTTCCGCCTTGCCACCGGACTGTACTATCAGGCTCCGTTCTTCAAGGAGCTGCGCGACACCACCACCCTGAACGGGGTGACCGTGGCAACGCTCAACCGCAACATAAAGAGCCAACGGTCGATACACTTCATTGCGGGCCTTGACTATCGTTTCCGCTCCGCCAACCGCCCGTTCATATTCACCGCTGAAGCCTACTACAAGCTGCTCGGCAACCTCGTGCCATACAGCGTGAACAACATGAAAGTAACCTACTACGGCGACAACATGGCTGACGGCCACACAGCGGGGATAGACCTAAAGCTTTATGGCGAATTCGTGCCAGGCACAGACTCGTGGATAACGCTGTCGCTGATGGACACCAAGATGAAGCTCAACGGCAAGTCCATACCCATGCCTACCGACCAGCGCTACGCCGTCAACCTCTTCTTCACTGACTATTTCCCCGGTACCGACAGGTGGCTCATGAGCCTGAAGCTCGCCATCGCCGACGGCCTGCCGTTCTTCGCCCCACACCGCGAACTGGAGCGCAGCAACTTCCGCGCCCCCGCCTACAAGCGTGCCGACATAGGCATGAGCTACCGCATACTGAACAACGAGGACCATCACCGAAACAGCATTTTCAAGAACATTTGGCTCGGCGTTGACTGCCTCAACCTCTTCGGCATAAGCAACGTAAACTCTTACTATTGGGTTACCGACGTTACCAACCAGCAGTATGCCGTGCCCAACTACCTCACGGGAAGACAGGTGAACGCAAAGGTGAGACTGGAGTTCTAAAAGATATGAAATAATTTCACAAAAAGTAAAAAATCAGGACAACGGGAACTTGGCCTTCCAGAGGCGGAAAAAGCCTCTTGCGGTGTCTCGACGAACCTCATACGGCGCACGGGCTTGTTCCTTACGCCGTAAGGTCTCCTGCCTTACGCCGCCGGGGTGTCTTCTTCGCGGCGTAGAGAAGGCTTCTTGGCGGCGCGAAGAAGGCTTCTTGGCGGCGCGAAGAAGGCTTCTTGGCGGCGCGAAGAAGGCACCTTGCCGCCGCGAAGGTGGGCGGTTTGTGGCTTCCGAAAAGCTTAAATTTTGCTATATCATTGATTTACAATAACTTAGCAACCTCGCTCACCATTGCGCTGTACGAAAATAATCTCCCGTTGGCTGAAAATATCGCGCTCACAGAGGGGGTTGCGCGGAAAAGAATTTTACAATGAATTATCCTTACGCATCCAATTTCCCTAACCACCGCCGAAGGGAAAAGTAGAGGTTTTCCTCAAGCCTGAAAAGCCTCCAGCAATGGCGGAAAGGCTTGTAGCCGAACTTCATGCGAAGCCCCAACGGCACTGCATGGAAGTCTATGGATTGCCACGCCTTGCGTATCATTGCCATGCCATAGCTTGCGTCTCCGCTTGCCAACTCCCCATGATGGCAATACCAAAACATGTACTGGTCAACCACGTTGAGCCAACGAAACCTCTCATACACGGCGAGCACCTGCGGCTCTACCCCAAGCTTCAGCAATGTCCGCCTCATGCTCATGTTGGCCGCCAAATAGTCGAAGCGGCGCACGCTCACGCTGTGGGTAACGCTTGCGGAATGCTGGCGGTAGTAATAAACGCCCGCGCATTCTCTCACCTCCTGGGAGGCATAATAGTGGAGTCTGGTGGTGTTGTCGTCGCTGTAAGCCTTGGATGTCTCGTCGTATGGGAACCGCTTGTGGATGTCGGCCCTGACCACATAAACGCCGTGTATCTCCCATGTAAGCGATTTCACAAACGCCTCATATCCCGACAGCCTCTCGAACGGAGGCATGGGGTATGCCTCCTCCTTGCCGTCGGCATAACAGTATATGGCACGAAGTAGCACACAGCCTGTGGCAGGATGCTTTTCAAACACCTCCACCGCACTTTCCAGACAGTCGTCCGACATCCAGTCGTCGCTGTCAAGAAAAGCAATGTATTTGCCCCGTGCCTTGTCCAACGCAACATTACGCGCATGGGCAGCTCCTCGGTTTTCCTCGAGCCTGACAGCCTCAAACCTCTCATCCACAGCCACATATTGCTGCAAGATTTTCCACGTGTCGTCGGTGGATCCGTCATCTACACACACCACCTGAATGTCGCGCAGTGTCTGTCTGCGCAACGAGTCGAGGCATTGGGGCAAGAAGCATGCGCCATTGTAGGCAGCCACGAGAACCGAAACCGCCACGTCTTGGCGGCCAAAGCCCGAATCCTGACATCCGTTACCTGTTTCCATGCCGCCCAAACTTAAACTTCAGATTTTCCAAAAGGTGCGTCTTGCCATGAAAGATTTTCAAGGAAACCGCCAAGGACATGCAAGCCACTATCAAACCGACAATCCAATATATGAGGCCATCGGTGAGAAACACAACAGCAAGAGCCACACAGCCTATCGCCACCTGCACAAAAGCGTAACGCCTTATCTCGACTGACAATCGGTAGGCATACTTGCCATAAGCGTAGGCGACATCGACAGCAAAGTTCAAGAATGTGGCTACGAGCAGCCCTATGCCCGTGCCGGTGAGCCCGCCATAATGGTAACCAGCAATGACGCAGGCCACCAACGCCACGTCATAGACAGTCTCAAGCAACAGGTAGCTGCGCGAGTCGCCACGCGAAAGGGGAATATACTCAATGGGCAACATCATGGCGCGAAGATACATCGCCATGACCGTAAACCTCATCATGCCTATCACGGGCAAGAATTTCCCGCTGTAGAGCAAAGGCAGAAGCAGGGGCAAACCCACCATGAAAAAAACGAGAAGCGGGGATATGAGCAACAGCGACACCTCCATCTGGTGGTTCACGGTGCGGTTGAACTCGGCACCCAGGCTGACGATGCCGGACAAACGTGGGAAGTAGTCGGTCTCCATAGCGGAGAACACCATGCCGGAATAGGTGATGGTCATTACAAAGCCCGCATTGTAAAGCCCGACAGACGTGAGGTCTCCAACATTGTTAAGATATGTCCTAACCAGAAATTCCGCCCCGCTGCCCAATATGCCCGCGACGACGAATGCCACCCCAAGCCTCACCATGCCACTGCCCTCAGCAAACAACTGGCGGGAGAGCGACACCCGCAAGGGATAGAGGCGCACGGAGCAGCCAATGGTGAGCAAACACTGCGCCAGCGCAAGCAACACCAACGACGGCACTATGCCCGTCTGCCCGAAGAAATAGTAGATGGGCACCGACAGCACCAACGCCAAGATGACGTTGTAGGCGGAAATCTCGGCAAGCTGCCGAAGCTTGCGGGTGGCCTTCAGAATGGCGGCCTCACCGCCCGTGATTGCCATAAGCGCAACCACTGGCGACAGCAGCACGAAATGCAACGTGTGGTCACCCCACGAGAACGTCCACCTGTTCAGGAGCGGGGCAAACAGCACGCATACCACAAGCCCCAACACAGCAGTGGCAAAGCTCCACAGCCTCACCACCTTTATCTCGTGCGACAGCAGCTGGTCATCGCCACTGTCGTATGCGCGAGAAAGATTTTTCACCGCGCTCATAGGCAAACCCATGTTTGTGGAGTCGGAGACAAGCTTGATTGTGGAGTTGAAAAGGGAAACCAACCCCATGCCGTCAGGGCCAAGAATCATGGCCACAAACTTGTTGCGCACCATGCCCACAAGGATGTTGAGCCCTTGCACGCCACCAAACAAGCTTGTGTATTTGAGTATATGCGAGTAGGAATTGTCCCGTTTAGTTTTCTCCATCATAAATCTTAACGTTGGTTTTGTAGTTTTATTACAAAAAACACACAAGGTGATGGAATATTTTGTATCTTTGCATAAACATTATTATGAAACTCAACATTATAATACCCGCATACCAGGCAGAGCGGACGCTCAGACGCTGCCTGGACAGCTTTGTCGGTCAATCGTTTCGCGACTGGCAGATATTGCTCGTGGATGACGCGTCAACCGACGACACCAAGTCAATCTGCGACGAATACGCACACACAGACCAACGCATCAGACCCATACACTTGCGGCAAAATTCGGGGCTAAGCGCGGCACGCAACGCAGGGCTTGCAAAGGCAAAGGGCGAATACGTGACCTTCGCCGACAGCGACGACTACATTGCCGCCGACACGCTGAAAGAACTCATGGAGGAGCTTGCCGTCCACCCCGACTACGACATTCTGGAATATCCCGTCTATAAGCATTTCGGCAGCAAGAGGCAGCACTTGCTGCAATTCCGCAAGCAAGAGTTCACCGACATGAAAGAGTATTGGCTCGCAGGCAAGGCTTACCGCCACGCCTACGCCTGTAACAAAATCTACAGGCGCGACGTGCTGCTCGGCTTGCGCTATCCCGAAGGCAAGACTTTCGAGGACGTGTTCATGCTGCCACAAGTGTTGAAGCGATGCAACATCGTGGCGACAACCGACGTGGGGGTGTATTACTATTGTTCCAACGCAGACGGCATCACTGAGAATGCCACAGCCATAGACTTGGGCAACCTGCTGCAAGCACATTTGGCGGTAATCGGGCAGCTCTATCCCGCGCCCTCACACCGCCAGTTTCCCAAGCGGCTTGATGCGGCGTTTGGCGACTATTATGCCCACGTGCTCAACATTTTGCTCGACGTTGCCGACAATGCCGCCAGCGACATCCAATACGAAGCCTTCCCCACCCTGCCCTACCGCCACACCCCCAAGCTCAGAATGCTTCACCTGTTAGGCCTAAAACGCTTATGCCAACTGCACAGAATATTCAACAAGTTTCACAGTCCACGCCGATAAGTAGTCCGCTTGTGTCGTTCATCGTCACTGCCTACAACATCCCTGCGGAAATGCTACACCAATGCGTCGGCAGCATTCTCGCCCTGTCCATGAGCCGGGAGCAGAGGGAGATAATTGTCGTGGATGATGGCTCCGACGTGCCAGCTATCAACGGTTTGAAAGACATCGCCAGCGAAATTGTGTACATCCGCCAACAAAACAAGGGGCTGTCGGAGGCAAGAAACACGGGGATGCGGCACGCCACAGGACAGTATGTGCAGTTTGTGGATGGCGACGACCGCCTCATGCAGACGCAATATGAACAGTGCCTCGACATGCTGCGCCACCATCAAGCTGACCTTCTGATGTTCCACTCAACAAGCAATTGCAAGGCTCCGTTGACGGCAGGCTTCCACGGGCCGATGACAGGAGAGGAATACATGTTGGCACACAATCTGCGCGGTTCTGCGTGGGGCTACATTTTCCGCAGAACCATGGGCGCGGACTTGTCATTCACACCTGACATATACCATGAGGACGAGGAGTTCACGCCACAGCTTGTGTTGCGTGCCAGGAGCCTGTATGCCACATCTACGGAGGCATACCTCTACCGCCGCCGCAAACAGTCAATCATGCACAGCCACGACAAGGCACATACAGACAAGCGCATTAGGGACATGCTCACGGTCATCACACACTTGCAGACTGTGCATAAGCATCTCAGCGACATGAAAAGCGAAGCCTTGGGCAGACGCATAGCACAACTGTCTATGGACTATTTGTACAACACTATAATGCTTACCAAAAGCAGGAAAAGACTGAAAGAGGCAAAAGCCTCGTTGGCAGCAATGGGGCTTTACCCCCTGCCCGACAAGAAATACACCCTAAAATACTCGCTGTTCAGGAAAATAATATAGACAAATGCGCATACTTCTTTTGGGCGAATACAGCAATGTCCACGCCACGCTTGCCGAAGGCTTGCGGGCATTGGGGCATGAGGCGACGGTGGTGAGCAACGGCGACTTCTGGAAGAATTACCCGCGGGACATTGACGTGAGCCGCTCCCAAGACAAGCTTGGAGGCATCAAGCTGATGGCAAGGATAGCATTACTCTTGCCACGGCTGAGGGGCTATGATGTAGTGCAGCTCGTCAACCCTATGTTCTTCGAGCTGAAAGCCGAACGGCTGATGCCGATATACAAATACTTGCGCAAGCACAATGGCAAGATGCTGCTCGGAGCGTTCGGCATGGACTACTATTGGGTGCACGAAAACATAACCCGCAAACCTTTGAGATACAGCGACTTCAATATTGGCGAGACATTGCGCACGGATGCCGATGCCATGAAAGAGCGTGCGGACTGGATTGGAACGGCAAAGGAAAGGCTGAACAAATACATAGCCAACGACTGCGACGGCATAATAGCCGGGCTGTATGAGTATTGGGCGTGTTATGAGCCGAACTTCCCCAAGAAGACAACATTCATTCCCTACCCTATCAAAATTCAAAATTCAAAATTCAAAATTCAAGATTACCATTGGGAGGATTTGGACAGCCACAAAACTCAAACCTCAAACCCCAAATCTCAACCCGTAAAGCTCTTTGTCGGAATAAGCAAGAACCGCAGCCACTACAAGGGCACCGACATCATGTTGGCGGCAGCAAGAAAAGTGAAAGAAAAATATCCTGACAAAATAGAGCTGACAGTGGCAAGCGGGATACCGTTCGACAAATATGTTGAGCTGATGCAGGGGGCGGATGCCATTCTCGACCAGCTATACAGCTACACACCAGCCATGAACGCCCTTGAAGCCATGAGCCGCGGGATAATCGTCATTGGCGGAGGGGAGGAAGAAAACTATGAGATTTTGGGCGAGAAAGAACTGCGCCCCATAATAAACGTGCAGCCTGACTTTGACAGCGTTTGCCATGAGATTGAGCAGTTGGTGCTGCATCCCGACCGAATTGCCACGCTGAAACAGCAGGGCATGGACTACATACGAAAGCACCACGACTACATGAAAGTGGCGAAACAATACCTGCAGCTGTATATGAAGCGGGGTGAAGACATCGAAAAAGACGCATAGACTGCAAAAAATATCATGTTTTGTTTGCCGATTACGAATTTATAATTACTTTTGCACCACACATAGACATAACATTATGAAAGATAAAAAAACTGTTACACTAAAGTCTCTCACCAAGAGCAATGTTTGGGATTTGCAGGAAAACGACGTATTCCGCATGTGGGAAGCAGCCGAAAAGGACGCCGACCTCAAAGACAACATGCGCCGATATACCGACATAATCCGCTCGGCATTCGAGGTGGAGGACGTGAAAGTGGACAAGCCAGAGATAATAAAGAAAATCGAGGCTCGTGGCTTTAAGATAGGCACTATCCGCACCGACGGCGACAACAAGAAAAAGATTGCCATAAAGAAACGCCCCATAATGCGCGTTACCGACCTCACGTATGAGAACATACGGCACATTTCCGCCGCAAAGCTCATTGAGGTGTTGGAACGCAACTTCGGCGGCGGCTGGGAGTCGTTGCCACAAAGCATACAGGACATCATCTCGAACGGTTTCGACATCTCCACCACTACCCTGCCCGCCGACCGACTACACAAGCCGGGCGGGCTGTATGACAAGCTCGTGAACGACGGCTATGAGGTGCTGGAAATACCCAAAGGCTCATGGACGGAGGCTATATTCGCCAAGGAGAAGCCCATCGTGGAGGAACAACACGTGCCGCTGTTTGACGAGGATGACGAGGATGAGGAACGCGAGGACTCCTATCGCGATGACGACGAAGATGCGGACGACACCGACACGAACGAAGAGAAAAGCCAAGAGGAAGACGACGATGACGACGACGCATTCGACGACGACAAGCTGACTGAGGAAAGCTATCGCACTACATACGAGACAAGTCCCGACGAACTGAACTACGAGGCCGAGGCCATCAGCGACGACTCGGAGGAAGACGACTATTAAACTGGGGCAACAGTCCCCTGCCCACAGGCAGCAACCGCACAAATGACAATAGAACATAATAACTTAAAGAAAATCACAACAAGAATAGTACTGGTGTTGTCGCTGTTTTTTACATCACTGCCAACCTTGGCGCAAAACAGCGACAACACCATCATTTGGTCAGAGAATTTCACCAGCAGGTTTGAAGTTCCCACAGTGGGGAAGAATGCGACCTACACTCATAGCGATGGCGTTACAATGTCGCGGCAAAAAGCCACAGGATGCACAAGTCCTGAATTGCAAATTCCAAATGGGGATGAGTTCAAGGCTACAATATACCTCTATGAAGCCAGCGGGAAATTTTCATTGTCATTCAAGAACTACAGGGAACCTACATTGACAATAACAGCAGACGGTTCAAACTTGACCTACACAACAGACAATAACGGGGTGAAAGTTTTTGAGGTTCCTGAGCAAACAGAGGCAATATCCCTATCTTTCACCAATAGCAACAAGTCGGTCGTTGACTTGGACAGCATAGTCCTGACAGGTACGGCAGACTGCCGTCCACAAAAGCAATCATCTGAGCTGGGCTATTCAACATCGGAAGTTACCACAACATACGGCGAAGCGTATGAGTTGCCAGTCCTCAACAACCCGCACGACCTGCCAGTTTATTACTGGAACTACGACGACAGCGTAGCCACTGTTGACACCGACGGCAATGTCTCAATCAAAGGAGTTGGCAGAACCGTCATCACTGCCATCTTTCACGGCGACGATACCTATTCGTACCAAGAAACGTCATACGAACTTAACGTGGAGCGCAAGAAGCCAGATGGAGAAATATTCTACGAAAGCTTCGACAACAACCTGTCGTCTGGAGGCAACGACGGCGACTTCAACCCAAGCCTCAATAATATTGCCGCCGCTTTTGACAATGCAAGCCTTGTCAAGACCAAAAACAACCTGACTGGGGCATACAAATGTATCATAGTGAGCAAATCGAGCAGCGGTGGCTATTACGAAATTGAAAATGTCAATGGGTTGACAGGAACATGCACACTTAGCTTCAGGATTGCCGGGATGGCAAACAAGACCCCATCATGCTCTATAGTTGTGAACGACAAGACCACTACCAATGTGGAGCTGGAAAAGAGTGGGCAATGGTATCATAAGGAAATAACCTTGACTGGACTTAAGGCAACATATCCGATAGCATTTACAGGCAAGTATTTTTTTCTCGACGACATCTCCATCGTCGCCGACAACCTTTCTTCTGCGGATGTAAATGTCAGCAACGCAGGCTACGCCACCCTTTACTACAGCAACAAGGCATTGACCGTGCCTGACGGCATGGAAGCATACACAATGCTCGTGGCAGACGACGAAATAAAGAAAAGCCACAACTATGTGGCTGGCTCAACGATACCCAAAGGAACAGCCGTAGTGCTGAAAGCAGATGAGGGAAAATACACCATGAGAGTATCATCGGAAGAAGGCTTCGATGACAGCGCAAACAATATGCTCAGGGGCAGCGACACTGAAGCCACGACCACGGGAGGCAATCTCTATTACAAGCTGGCAAGTCCTGACGGCGTGGCAGGCTTCTACTGGGGAGCTGAAGACGGTGGTGCCTTTACTAATGGCGCCCACAAAGCGTATTTGGCACTGAAGACAACTGCCAACTCGCGCAAGGCATTGAAAAGCTATGCCTTCCATATGGAAGACTCCCCGACAAAAATATCTACCCCCCCCACTTATTATGAATACGGCGAACCTTGCTACAACCTGCAAGGCCAGCGTGTGGGGTATGGCTACAAGGGCATTATGATACGAAAAGGAGGGAAAAAGGTTGTTAGACGATAAAACTCGACAGCATATAGAAGTATTAAACCGTGAGACAAACATACATGAAACCCCAAGCGACGACGCATAGCCTTCTGGATGAAGGTTTCCTGTTGGCGGCAAGCACTTCCACTGACGCAAGCCTGCCCAAAAAGGATGAATACACGGACTCGCCACAACTGGCAAAGCCGTGGACACACACCACATGGCAGCTGCAATGGGGCAGCATGGAAGACATGGAGGACACGGAAACATTTGAAAGCGAAGAAAATTAATGGCAGACAGAATAAGAATTAAGGATATAGCCGAAAAAGCCGGAGTGTCGGCAGGCACCGTTGACCGTGTGCTGCACGGCAGACCGAACGTATCGGCAAAGGCACGGGCAAAGGTCGAGAAAGCCTTGAAAGAGCAAGACTACCGCCCCAACATATATGCCTCGGCTCTCGCATACAACAAAAGCTACAATTTCAGCGTGCTTATTCCGAAACACGAGCAAATTGCCTATTGGGAAGAAGTGGAACAAGGAGTGAGGATGGCGGTAGAGACACGAAAGGACTTCAACATAACGGCAGACATAAACTACTACGACCGCTTCAGCGACAAGGATTTTACCGATGTCGCCAACAGCTGCATGGCAAAGAGCCCAAATGGCGTGGTGATTGTCCCTGTGGAACTTGAGGTTACCAAAAAGATAACTGACAGCTTGCATGCACTGTCCATACCGTTCGTGCTTCTCGACTCGTATATGCCAGACCTCAAGCCGTTGGCTTTCTTTGGCCAGGATTCTTTCTCCAGTGGCTTTTTCGCCGCCAGAATGCTGATGCTGATAGCCAACAAGGAGAAAGAAATAGTGCTGATGAAAATAACCAAGGACGGACGTGTGGTCAGCAAGCAGCAGGACAACCGCGAAGTGGGCTTCCGCCACTACATGCGCGACCACTACCCAAGCATAAGGATAACAACCCTTGAACTGCCCTTTGGAGGCACACGCCAACAATACGACAAGCTGCTCGACAGCTTCTTCAAGGAACACTGCAATGTGCACCACTGCATTACATTAGGCTCCAAGGCGCACGTGATGGGAGAGTATCTGCTTCGCACCAACAAGCGCGACGTGCAAATAATGGGCTACGACATGGTAAAGAAAAATGCCGAGTGCCTGCGTGAGGGCAGCATATCGTTTCTCATAGCGCAACACGCCTACCAACAGGGCTTCGCCTGCGTGGACGCATTGTTCAGGGCTGTGGTGCTGAAAGCGAAAATACAACCAGTGAACTATATGCCAATAGAGTTGCTGACACAAGAGAACGTGGATTTCTACAAGAGGATGCAACTGTAAGAAGAATAAAACGCAACATGACAGAAGCAGGTCAAAAACAGAAAAGTGCCAATGGGTTGTTGGCACTATCGCCACTTATAGTCTTCATTTTGATCTACCTGACACTAAGCATAGTGGCAGGCAACTTCAGCCGGGTGCCAATGACCGTCATATTCCTCATAGCGAGTGTCTATGCCATAGCCATATCCAAGGACTTTTCCATGAGGAAGCGCATCGACATATACAGCAAGGGTGCATCAACGCCAAACTTGCTGCTCATGTTGTGGATTTACGTGCTGGCAGGCGCATTCGCACAGTCGGCAAAAAGCATGGGAGCCATTGACGCTACCGTGAACCTGACCCTAAACACTCTCCCAGCTGGCATGATATTACCAGGACTGTTCATAGCAGCGTGCTTCATATCCATTTCCATAGGCACAAGTGTGGGCACCGTGGTGGCACTCGTGCCAATAGCGGCTGGACTGGCTCACGGCACGGGCTCCAACGTCGCCTTGATGACAGCTGTCATAGTGGGCGGCGCCTACTTCGGCGACAACCTCTCGTTCATTTCCGACACGACAGTTGTTGCGACACAGACACAAGGTTGCCGCATGAGCGACAAGTTTAAGGTGAACTCGCAGATTGTGGCTCCTGCCGTAATACTCGTGCTGGCAATATATGCATATCTTGGCTGGGGAATGCAGGCACCGACGCACGTGGCAAATGTGGAATACGTAAAAGTGTTGCCATATCTTGCCGTCCTCATAACAGCCATTTGTGGACTCAACGTGATGGTGGTGCTGGTGATAGGCATCATATTATGCGGCATCATAGGACTTGCATACGGTGACTATGGCTTTTTCGGATGGCTCGACGCTATGGGCAAGGGTATCGTCGGCATGGGCGAACTCATCATCATAGCAATGATGGCGGGCGGCATGCTTGAGATAATACGCGCCAACGGTGGCATAGACTATATCATCGCACGGCTTACGGCACGTGTCAGCGGCAAGCGCGGAGCTGAATTGTCAATCGCCGCACTGGTGAGTCTCGTGAACGTGTGCACGGCAAACAACACCGTGGCAATACTGACAGTGGGCAACATAGCAAAGCGGATAAGTGAAAAATACGGTGTGGACCCAAGGAAGACGGCAAGCATATTGGACACATTCTCATGTACTGTGCAGGGAATAATACCCTACGGCGTGCAAATGCTGTTGGCGGCCGGCTTGGCGCATGTCGCACCAGTGGACATAATCCCGTACCTCTACTACCCCTTTGCCATCGGCATAGCGGCACTCCTGGCAATACTGCTGAGATACCCAAAGAAATATTCGTAAGGGATGGACATCATCACACGCAACTTTTTCCGACTCATGCGTTCCGGCGCATTGCACGAGAATGAGGAGGTAGAGCCTATGTCGCATTTCAAGTGGCATAGGCTGTGGCAGATGGTACAAGCGCAGCATGTGGAGAAAATCGCGACAGACGGGTTTGCAAGACTTGACGCTTCCAACGAATGGACAAACGTGCCCGACGGCCTGTTGCAAAAAGAGGTGGAGCATACACATACAGCCCAACCAACACTAAGCAATGTCCTGCTCAACAAGAGACTGAGACATATAGAATACGACGAGCGGCACTCAATGGAAACAAACGCAGGGGCGTTGGAAGTATTGGAAATCATAGTTGGCACTGTGTCGTCGATGCTCAATCATGGAATGATGCTGAAAGGCGTGCTCACCCTTGGCAACTACCTGCGCACGAAAGGCGACAAGGTGGACTTCCTGAAGCTTGACAAGTGGCTTCAGCACCTGCACATACAACGCATGGCCCAACTTCAAGGCAGCATGCTCATAACTACTTTCCATTTTGACAAAGACGAGTTGCCTTTTGTGCAAAGAGTAGAGCCAAACGCCTATAAATTCATTGAACGTTCCATTTTGCATACGGCGAGCGACACCGCCGAAGAATGGCATTTCAAACAAAACCGCACAGGCTTTGTAACAAACAACTCAACCCTTCTTAGGCGCAACCTGCGCCGAAGCTTGCGGTACCTTGCGTATGCACCCATAGAGACCATCAGCAACTATCTCAACAACTTCACCCGCTCACTACAAGAAATTGAGGAATAAAGCATACCAAACACAATCAGCGGCCGCATCACCAATGGTGATGCGGCCGCTGATTGTGTCATAGAACGTTTTACATTCCAGCTGCCGTCGCTATCCAATCATAAACACCAGAGCATACGCCAAAGGCGACAACGCCCAAAGTGCAAATGGCAAGGCAAAGCTTGGTGCTCATTGCGCTCTTGAAAGTCGGCAACGGGCTGTCACAATGCTTGATAAACATTGCCTTAACGATAAGCAGATAGTAGTAAAGGCTTATCACCGTGTTCACCAATGCTATGAACACCACCGCATATGTCAATGCGCCTATTGTCGTTGAAACCTGCGCACCGTTGGCTGCAGCCATAAATGAGAAGAACTTCGAAAACATGCCTGCGAAAGGCGGTATGCCACCGAGAGAGAACAATGCGAGCGTCATTATGAAACTCAGGCGTGGATTGGTCTTGTAGAAACCATTGTAGCTGTCCATGTTCACAGTACCGCCATTGTGTTCCTCAACAGAAGAGATGATGGCGAAGACGGCTATGTTAGCTACTACATAGATAAGGATGTAGTAGCTAACAGCTGCCACACTCATTGCAGAGTCGCCCAAGATTGCGAGGACAATGTATCCTGCCTGTGAGATAGAGCTGAACGCCATGAATCGCTTTAAGTCCTTCTGATGGATGGCAAAGAGGTTGGCGACAGTGATGGAGAGCACCACGACAACCATCAACATATAACGCCAGTACTCCACCATTGGAGCAAAGACTTTCATAAGGATAGCACATAGGGCAAATGCGGCAGCTCCCTTAGAAACAACACTTAGGTAGCCTGTAACAGTTGTCGGTGCGCCCTGGTAGGTATCGGCAGTCCAGAAGTGGAATGGCACAAGGGAAATCTTGAAGCCTAAGCCACCGAAGAAGAACACCATGCCCATGATGATAAGCGGGGCAGCAGAGATATGGGAGTTGACCATATAAGTGAGCTTCGGTACAATGTCGTCAAAATAGAGAGTCCCCGTCGCGCCATAGATGAAGCTAATGCCAAAGAGCATCACACCGCTGGAGAAAGTGGCAGTGAGAATGAACTTGGCACCTGCCTCCGCAGAATAGTGGCGATATTTGTCCATTGCCACGAGGCAAGCCATAGGAACTGATGCCATCTCCAAGCCGAGGAAGAACAGAAGGAAGTGGTTGGCACTTACCATCATGTTCATGCCAAGCAATGTGGAAAAAACGAGGACATAGAACTCACCCTCCTTGAAAGCAGTGTCTGGACGCTGTAGCCACTCACGACCTTGTATGAGGACAAGGAGCGTGCCGAAAGCGAGGATAGTCTTGATGACACCCACCGACGGATTGGTCATATACATGTCGCCAAAAGAGGTGGCAGCCTGAGTTGGGAAGATGTTGATTAATATGTGAATCAACAGAAGCGCACAGACGAGGGGATTAAACCAACTCCTTTGAACCTTGAGTTTTGAGCTTTGAACTGTTAGATTACCCTGCAAGCCCTGCTCACCCAACTCTGCCTGCTCGATAGCGACGGCGGTTGGTTTCTGTGCCGTAAAAAGGTCTACGAGGAACACTATCACGAGGATAGCCGTCAGCGTGACCTCCGGTATCATATTGAGAAATTGACTGTAATCGATATTCATTGTTTCCTAAAATTACATTCCAGTTATGTGCATTATCATCGGACCTACAGCATCGTTGATGATGTTCTGAGCCCACAGAGGAGCAAGACCAAGACCTGCGACGCAGAAGATGAGTCCCCCAACGGCAATACGTTCATCCCAAGTGGCATCTGTGAGCTTGTAATATTCGGGATTAGGAACTGCCTGATAGAGAATCTTGCCAACGACACGGAGTATATATACAGCTGTTATCACAATAGATGTACAAGCTATGATGGTGCAAGTGCGGTGGAAAATGTCAGCGTTCTGGAAAGAACCGACAAAGATGTTCATCTCAGCCACAAATCCTGAGAAACCAGGAAGACCGAGGTTGGCAAGGCCAGCCACGACATAAGCAACGGAGAGGAACGGCATTATCTTCATCAAACCACCAAGACGGCGAACGTCACGCGTGCCAGTGCGGTGGTAAATCATACCAATTACAGCGAAGAAGAGTGCTGTCATAAGACCATGAGAGAGCATCTGCAGGATAGCACCAGTTGCGGCGGTCTGGGTCATCATCAGCAGTGCGAAAAGCACCATGCCGCAGTGGGAGACTGACGAGTAAGCGTTGATGTACTTCAGGTCGGTCTGCACGCAGGCCGAAAAAGATCCGGCGACCACCGAGATGGTGGTGAGG
>CAZTUD010000010.1:22937-26986 GCA_964616945.1 uncultured Prevotella sp.
TGCTGTTCTTCTACGCAAGCGGAAAGTGCGCCATATACTACTGAAATAGTTGTCAGCACAAGAAATATTGCAGAAAGTTGCTGGGCAGCCTCTGGGAGCAAGAACATTGCCACACGGAAACAACCATAGCCTCCGAGTTTCATCAGCACGCCAGCATGAAGCATGGATACAGCTGTAGGCGCTGAAGCATGACCGTCGGGCGACCATGTGTGGAACGGGAACAAGGCACCGAGGACACCGAAACCAATGAATATGAACGGAAAGAACACTTTCTGCACGGCAACGGGGATGGCATGCAGTTGCGCTATCTCAATGACGCTCATCGTGTATGTGCCACTGTACTGTCCGTTGAAGAAGTAGATGCCAAGAATGCCGATAATAAGTAGTGCGCTACCACCCATAAGCATCAAGGTCAGCTTCATAGCCGAGTACTCCTTCGGACCTGTTCCCCAAATACCTATCAAAAGATACATAGGAATAAGGGCAACCTCGTAGAACATGAACATCGTGAACAAGTCTTCGGAGATGAAGAAGCCGAACACACCAGTAGAAAGGAGAGTGAACCAAAGGAAGTACTCTTTCTGCAATGGGTGCAGCTGCCATGAGGCGAATGTTCCGGTAAAGACAATGATGGAAGACAGCAGTATCATAACCACTGCGATACCGTCAACACCTGTGCGGTAGAAGATGTTCAACGGCTTGAACCAAGGAATGGCATCGCCGAAGAGGAACGGATATTCTGTTGCCGGCATGGTCTCGCGCGCCTGTACGAAGGCGAAGACGAGATAGATGGCAAGGGCAAGCAATGCCGTAGAGCCAACTGCCATGACGATTCGGACCTGCGTGTCGTTCTTGGCAAGCCACAGACAGAGCAGCATCAGGACCGGTATAATGACGAATAATGTTAAAAATGTCATTTTCTTTAATTATTCAATGTTTATAATCGGTTAGCTTATACGCAAAGCAAGATGAGGGTGAGAGCCACACTGCCCGTAAGGAACCACACAGCATATTGGCGCACATCGCCACTCTGCCAAGGACGAATGGCCTCGCCACCTTCGCGTGTTGCCCAACCTGAGAAGTTGAACATGCCGTCAATGACGTGACGGTCGAACCATGCGATAGGAATAGAGAAGCAGCCGAAGACAATCTTGTGGGTGAAAAACTGCCAAGCGTCGTCGATATAGAAACGGTTGAGTGCAGCCTTGTGAAGCTTCGGGAACGTGGCAGCGAGTTTGTCAGGCAATGGGTTATGCTTGGGGGCGTACATGTAAGTAGCCAGAGCGAAACCGATTGTCGCCACGGCGAGAGAGCACCATGCGGTAGCACCAAACTGGAAGTGCTGCAGGGGGATAATCTCAGGATGACCGTCGAGAGACACGAAGTTGCCGAAAGGTATCCAACCGGCGAATATACTTATGAGAGCAAGGAACACCAGCGGTCCCCACATCACAAACGGAACCTCAGCAGGCTTGCGACGGTGCTCAGGATCTTGCTCGTAGTAGCTGTTACCCCAGAAAATGACATAGTAGAGACGGAACATATAGAATGCCGTCATGCCACTGACAAGGGTCATAAACCAGCCAAGATATGGAGAGAAGTGGAAGCAAGCGTCAACAATCTCATCCTTTGAGAAAAAACCTGCCAACGGCCAGAAACCGCTGATGGCTATTGTTCCGATAAGGAAACAGATGTTGGTGATAGGCATATACTTGTGCAAGCCTCCCATGTACTCCTTGAAGTTGCTGCCAATGATGACGATGATTGCACCAGAGCAGAGGAAGAGTAATGCCTTGAACATAGCGTGAGTGAAGAGGTGGAACATGGAAGCCATGTAACCAACGCTCCCCTCGCCTGTCATTGCAGTAACTACGCCAAGGGCGGTGAGCATATACGCAATCTGAGAGATTGTGGAGAATGCGAGACCACGCTTGATGTCGCGCTGGCAACAAGCCACGGCTGCTGCATAAAACGCCGTGAAAGCAGCGATATACGCTATATAATGTAATGTGTGGGGAGCGTAGGCCACCCAAATCGGCATCAATGAAGCCACTTGATATACGCCAGCGACAACCATCGTGGCAGCATGGATAAGGGCGGAGACAGGAGTCGGACCTTCCATTGCATCAGGAAGCCAAATATGCAGAGGGAACATAGCAGACTTACCAGCACCACCAATGAACATCAAGAAAAGTGCCGTTGGCAATATCCATGCTGCACCCGGCAATTCAGTGATTAGCTTCGGGTCGGCAGTGAGATCATAATTGAACGTGCCAGTATAGAAGCTGTAGAAAAGGATACCAATAAGAAAGAAGAGGTCGGCGAAACGTGTTACTATGAACGCCTTCTTAGAAGCGTGCACGGCAGCGTGTTTCGGATAGTAGAAACCGATGAGCAGGTAAGAGCATACACCCACGAGCTCCCAGAAGAGATACATCTGGAAGATGTTAGTTGCCACCACCAATCCGAGCATTGACATCGTGAAGAGAGAAAGGAAAGCGTAGAAACGTTGGAAACCTTTCTCATATCCTTCTTTCTTATAGTTCTCGTCGCGTTCTGCCATATAGCCAAAGCTGTATATATGCACCATGAACGATACAGTGGTGATGACGATGAGCATCATCACGGAGATAGGCGTCAAGCGGAAACCGATGTTGAAAGTCAACATCTCAGTGAACTTGAGCCACGTGAAGTTGAACACCGTCACCGTGGGGTACAAACCCGTGGCTGCATCCCTGCCAATGGCAAAGAAATATTCATAAGCCGTATAGAGACTCATAAACCACAGCACACCAAGCACTGCGGTGCCGATGAGTCCGGCAACGGGCTTCTTCATCTTCATGCCGAGCAGTCCCAAGAGCAGAAAGCTCAAGAACGGGAGAAGAAGAATCAAAAATGCATAACTGTATTCCATTGTTGATGTGTGTGTTAGAATTTCATATTCTCTATACTGTTCACCTGGTCGCTATGATAGTTGCGGTAAACATTAATAATGATGGCGAGCGCTACTGCCGTCTCTGCCGCACTGACACCAATGGAGAAGAGCGTAAAGAAAGCCCCTTCAAGCTGGTTGGGGAAGAGCAGGCGATTGAAGACAGCGAAGTTCAAGTCCACGGAGTTCAAGACAAGCTCTATGGAGATGAGCATAGCCACAAGGTTGCGGTGGGTTACAAAGCCGAATACACCAATAAAGAAGAGCAGTGTGCTAACTGTGAGGAATGCATAAACTGAAATCATTTCTTGTCCTCCTTTCTTGCAATCATTACGCCACCGACTATGCATGCCAGCAGGAATACTGAGATGAATTCGAATGGCAAGACATAACCGAACTTACCTGATGAGACCATAGCTTGTCCCACTTGCTTCATGGAGACCTCAACGTCAGGCTGGGATAAAGCCATATTTATGAAATTATTCTTCATCAATATGACTCCCGTTACAACGAGGCCAAGGAGTGCGATAACAGCACCTTGCGCCACGCGCACACCCTTGAAACGCGCCACGAGGTTCTGCAAGGAACGCTTGGAGACAAGCTGAATGGCGAAGATATACATGATGGTGATGCCGCCAGCGTAGATGGAAATCTGTGCGGCACCAAGGAATGTGTAGTCGAGCAGGAAATAGAAACCCGCAATTCCGAAGAGCACGAACAGCAGCCAAGTGGCGGCGCGCATGATGCTCTTCGTAACGACTGACATTACGGCTGAGCCAAGGACGACTACAGCCAAGATGAGAAACATTACTATATTAGCCATATCGTTACTTGGTTTTGGTGTTGAACTTACCTATTGTCAGCGGAGCACCACCATCAATGAGGTTTGGCAGCGAACCACCCTGATACACCTCCTTGTCGAGGTGCAGCACCAGCTTCTTGCGGTCAAAAACGGCGTTTTCAAAGTCGTTTGTGAAATGGATGGCATCGAAGTTGCAGGCGTTGACGCAGAGTTGGCAGAACATGCAGTCGCCCAGGTCGTACTGGTAGTCGTCGAGCTTTTTCTTCTTGCGGCCCGACGCCATGTCTGCCTCCATGTGCGACGTGATTTTGATAG
>CAZTUD010000011.1:0-26031 GCA_964616945.1 uncultured Prevotella sp.
GGGCGTGCCAGTAAGCCTCGACTGCGGCAGCACCACAATCTCGGCCAGGCCGATGTCGTAGAAGTCGAGCCGCGCGCCCTTTTGCCGCTCCAGCCCGCACTCTTCGGCCATGCGCCTCATGCCGTCCTTGTCGCCCATGAGGTAGAGAATGTCGCCCTCCTCTATCATGCTCTGGCCCGATACGATGCTTTGGCTCACGTCTTTCATCATGCCCAACGCTTTGCGCTGTTCGTTGCGAATCTCTACCAGCGTAACGCCGAAGCGTTCTTTTAGCCCAAGTTCGCCCACCTTTTTATTAATGATGGAGCTGCGGGCGGGCACGCGGTAGCGGCGCAGGTTGTCCTGAAGCTGGTATTCCTCCACGAGGTCGTCGAGCGATTTCTCGCCGCTCCCTCCCTTGCGGCTCTTCTGTTTTTTCACGAGGCTCTTGCTTGCGGGCAGCAGGAAGACGATGCCTATGGCAATCACGATGATGCCCACTGGCAGGAACGAGAAGAAGCCCAGCCCCTCGAAGCCGCCGTTGACAAGCTCCTCGTTGATTACGAGGTTGGGTGGCGTGCCTATGAGTGTGAGCATACCGCCAAGGCTGCCGGCAAAGGCGAGCGGCATGAGCAACCTCTGGCTGCTGAAACCTGCCTGCGCTGCCATGCTCACTATGATGGGCATCATGAGGGCCACCGTGCCCGTGTTGCTCACAAACGCGCCTATCACCGACGTGGTGAGCATCACAAGCAGGAACGCCCGCGTCTCGTTGCCCCGCGCCAAGCTCATCATCTTGTTGCCGGCGGCGCGTGCCAATCCCGTCTTCAGTATGGCTCCGCCAACGACGAAAAGTCCAGCCATCATGATGACTACCGACGACGAGAAGCCCGTCAAGGCCTCCGTGGGGGTGAGCACTCCCGCCAAGATAAGCACCACCAGTGCCGACAAGGCAACCACATCGCTTCGCACGCGCCCCCAGATGAACATCGCTATCGTGAGGGCCAAAACTATCAGTGTAACTGTCATAGGCATACAAAGTTACGCCTTTTTACCTGCTCCCGCAAACCTTTTACCAACCTTTAAGAATTTATAGCAACCATGTTGCGGCATATTTATAATGCGTGGCAACTGTCACGGATATGCGTGACAACTGCCACTGAATTGCGTGACAATTGCCACTGACATGCGTGGCAGTTGCCACGCATTATAGCTGCGCCGCAAACAGGATGTACGCATTTCCCCCGATAGGTATGTTTATGTCTCGCGGATTTCGCAAATCCCGCAGATATTCTCAAAAGCCAAGTCGTTTTTTTATTCCCGCAGACTTCTGAAAATTTTTATTGCAAGCTGGGCGGTTAAGCGAAAAAAAACATTTGTCAATACGATTTCTTTCGCATAAACACAAGGCTTTCTTTTATTTTTAAAGTGTTGAAAACAAGAAATCCATACCGTTTGGCAAATCCCGCCGCATATATGAAAAAAGTATTTTTTCTCTTTCGGGTCAGCCCTTGGCCAGGCTGGCGTTATTCTTTGTTAAACGCTTGTGCCATAACATTTTGTTTTATAACTTTGCAGTAGAAATGTAATGTAATTGAAAAATTAAAAACAAAATGCTACACTTTTTACACCCTGACAGTGCGTCGTCTGGGCATAGTGCCAAGACGCTCGCACGACTGCTAATCCTTTTGTTCCTAATGGTAGTTGTGCCGAAAGACGCGTCGGCACAGAATGTTTATCTGCATTTTTGGGACGTGAGCAACTCCACCCACGAGACTGGTTCACTGCCTTACAGCGACGGCAAGTGGACTTATTCGTTTTCTTGGTCCGACATTGTCGCAATGTTCGGCAGCGAGCCCAACACCAGTGCTGGCTACCTGTATGTCCTGCCAAAGGTAGATTACAGCGGCACCTACATTTACAATGCAGCCAACTGGATGTCATACGAGACAGCTTCTGGTACCAGCGCATATTATGGCGTAAAGGACAAAAACTCAAGCTATAGTGCAGACGCTGGCATAAAGTTGCCAGACAACAAGGAAAACTATGTCTATACTATCACTGTCGATGACTTCAACTCCAGTGCCTATACCTGCCGAATGACTGTTTCTTGGGCAGAGAAGCATTACTTCACCCTTACCTACGGCTCCACCAACCTCACCTCCGCTTCCGCCGACGGCAGCTACACTTTCACCATTCCGCAGTCGGCATACAGCTCCACCGACGGACTGTCGTTCAAGGTGGGCGAAGCCACAAGCAGCAGCAATGCCACAATAAATACATATTATGGACTGTCAGGCAGCAGCTCGCAGGCAATAAACAGCAGCTATTCCGCCACCCTCGCCTCTAACAACGAGACGGCGTTCACCCTCGCCGCAAGCCTTGGCGACGCCGCGCCGGCAAGCAACATAAAGGTTACGCTGAACAGCTCGACGGGAGCGTTCACCGTGAGCTACACCACGGTGCAGGACGAGAACAACAGTGCCTACTACGTGGTAAGCCCGCAGCTCTCGGGCAGCAAGTGCATCAAGACGTTGCGTATGCAGGAGGCACGCAACCGTGTGTGGATTGACAAGAGCCTACAGGGCGACGGCAAGACCAACACAAGCTACTGGAACCTGAACCTGAAGGACGACGACCTGAAGAACTTCGTGGATAACAGCCTCATCGCCGACGGCACCCAGATACAATGGTGGATACAGAACGGAGCCGGCACCGAGTTCTACTATCCGTCAAGCAACAACGCCCTTGGCTTTGACGGCACCGACAGCAAGGGCACGGCGATAGGTGTCAACGCATACTATGGCACGGCGACAGGCCAGAAGCACGGGCAGACTGACCTTCCATCTACATACTACACATTCGCCAAGGGTGCCGACAAGTCTTATACTTTCATGCTTGACAAATACAACAGCGCAAGCGACGTGATGCTCGTGCACAACGGCAGCATCGTGGAAGGGTCTGGCGAAGCTGCACAGGGCAATAACTTCAACGTCGGCGACGGCTACTACCTCATTGGAAACTACTCCAACACCCGCACGGGCTATGTAACCCTCGACCCCTCTAATGACAGCTTCCGCAAGCTGATGACGAAATACTACTACAGCAAGGGAACAGCCTACACTGAGAGCCAGACGAAGAACGACAGCATAGTCTATCGCGCGTCGCTCACCAAGCCCGACAACGGATGGGGCAACCTCTACCTCATGATTGCGCCAAAGGGCCTTATCGACAAGTGGAGCTCGCTCGACAACGATTCATACAAGTGGCTTTGGATGATACGCCCGCAGGTGGCTTCGCAGAAGTTTGACAGCTTCGACACGAAGAACAGCTTTACGCTCGACGTTGACAGCCGCTGCTACCAGGGAGGCCTGTATCAGGGCAACACAGACATGGCGGTATGGACAAACAGCGCAATCACCGGCGACAATATGAACCAGGCCATCAACCCCGACCTCACCGAACTGCTGTCGAGCCTTGGAGTTACCGACATCGACGACATATCGAGCTACGACTTCTCGTTCAACGTAACCACTTCCACCTACCGCCTCGTCTTCAACAAGGAGATAGGTCCGTCGGGCGACTCCAAGCTCATACTGCGCGACTATGGCGACGTGAAGTACAATGGCGACACGCGTGCCGTGAGTGGCCGCACGGCTGGCGACACCAACTACCGCTTCTTCCGCACATACCACGCCTCCGTGGCGTACACTTGCCCGACAGCAGTCGACCGCTTCGTCGTTACCGACATCACGAGGGACGCAACCACGCAGCTGACCACCATCACCGTGAAGAAGATTGCCGACACCGACTATACCGTATCGCTGAACGGCACAACCACAAAGTATCTCCCCGACCACACGGCAATGATACTTGCCTCGGCAATGGCCGACGACGCCACGCTTACCGACGTTGCGGGCACCGTTACCTACGACAAGCGCGACGCAAGCACTGGCTTGAACAGCCACAACGGCACCTTCACCGAAGCGCAGTATTCGGTGAGCAAGATTTCATCATCTACCGACGCGGCTGACAAATACACCTACTCAGGCACCGTGAGCGACTACTTCGTGGGCACCAATGAGGCTATACCCCTCACGCAGTCGTATTCATACACCGACCCGACTGACGGTTCGGCGCAGACTGGCTACAACTATCTCTTCAGCTTCTACAGGCACTCCAAGTGGAGCAGCGACGGCAAGGACAAGGACACCAACAACAACGACATCTTCGACCTTGGCTTCTGGGTGAGCAACGGCACTAACTCCACCTACGAGAACTCTGCCTACCTGCACCTGCCCGCCGACCTCATCAACAAGAACTACATCGGCACGAGCTACGACATGAGCGATGTCAAGACAAGCGCAAAGAAAGTGCCCGCACTCTTCTTGAAATGGGATTTGGGCGACAACACAGCGACTGGCATCACCGACCTGCGCGGCAACAGCGCACAGCAAGACGACGCATGGTACACCCTGCAGGGCATGCGTATGGCAAAGCCGACGCAGCATGGAGTTTACATTCACAACGGCAAGAAGGTTATCGTAAAATAAGAAGCTGAAGACATGAAAAAGACATATATCGTCCCGGCAGTGGAGATTGTCGGCACCAATATGAGCGCAAGCTTGCTGGCTGGCTCTGGCGTACCCAACAGCGACCAGGACAAAGACGGTGGCAACGCCAAGCAAAACCCTTGGGATAACAACAAGGACAATGACCAGCAGTGGGGCATCAAGCCCACCACGCCTTGGGAAGACGTGAACCTTGGCTGGTAACACGACACATCATATACATTCATTCTCTTTTTGCAAACTGTGTCCAAATGCCCACTCGAAATGTCGAGAAAGCGCATTTGGCGCAGTTTTGCCATTTTATGAAGCTTTATTTCCATGCCACGCATGACTTTTATTGTGTTCCTTTGCAGTCGAAATAACTAAACAACTATAAAGTCATGGTAAACTTAAATTTAACCTCACAAATCGTACTGAACAAAGTACCCAAGGAGTTCTACCAACCCAAGACGGCTGTCGACCGCACCGAGCTTACCCGCATGGAGAAGACGCCCACCGACATTTTCGCCTCGACCGACGAGGGGGCGCGGCACATTGCCGACGAGCTGGCGGCCGCCATCAAGGCCCGCCGCTCCGAGGGCAAGTTCTTCACCATCGCCCTCGGCACCGGCACGTCGCTCACGCCCGTCTATGCCGAGCTTGTGTGCCGCCACAAGGAGGAAGGCCTGAGCTTCAAGAACGTGGTGGTGTTCAACGGCTACGAATATTTCCCGCTCGCCAAGGACAGCACGACGAGCAGCCTACGCCAGCTCAAGGAGCGTTTCCTCGACCTCGTGGACATTGAGCCGCAAAACATATTCTCGCCCGACGGCAGCATCTCGCAGGATGCCGTGCAGGACTATTGCCGCCTCTACGAGCAGCGCATACAGACGTTCGGCGGCCTCGACGCGGCCCTTTTCGGAATAGGGCGCAACGGCAACATAGCCGTCAACGAGCCTGGCTCGAGCCTCGTGTCGAACACCCGTATAATACTTGTTGACGCGCTCTCGCGCGAGGAGATGACCAACAGCTTCGCCAATGGCGAGCAGGTGCCGCCATGCTCCATCACGATGGGCATGGGCACAATATTGAAAGCAAAGAAAGTTTATGTCGTGGCATGGGGCGAGGAAAAAGCCAACATCGTGAAAGAGGCCGTGGAGGGCAGGGTTTCCGACGCAGTGCCGGCATCATTCCTGCAGACACACGACAACGCCGACATGGTCATCGACCTCGGTGCGGCCTCGGAGCTTACGCGCATAAAGCACCCTTGGCTCGTTACCACATGCCAGTGGGACGACAAGCTCGTGCGCTCGGCACTGGTGTGGCTCTGCGGCATAACGAAGAAGCCAATACTGAAGCTCACCAACAAGGACTACAACGACCACGGCCTGTCGGAGCTGCTCGCGCTCTACGGCTCCGCCTACAACGCTAACATAAAGATTTTCAACGACTTGCAGCATACCATCACCGGGTGGCCTGGCGGCAAGCCCAACGCCGACGACACCTACCGCCCCGAACGCGCCACGCCATATCCGAAGCGCATCATCGTGTTCTCGCCCCACCCCGACGACGATGTCATCTCAATGGGTGGCACCATACAGAGGCTCGTCAACCAAGGCCACGACGTGCACATCTGCTATGAGACCAGCGGCGACATTGCCGTCAACGACGAGGAGGTTACGCGTTTCATGCACTTCGTCAACGGCTTCAACCAGTTGTTCTGCGACGACAAGGACGAGGTGATAAAGAATATGTACAAGGACATAAAGGCTTTCTTCAAGCAGAAGAAGGACGGCGACATGGACACCAAGGAGGTGCGCACAATAAAGGGCTTGATACGTCGCGGCGAGGCTCGCACGGCGTGCACCTACAACAAGATTCCTCTCGACCACGTCCACTTCCTCGACCTGCCGTTCTACGAGAGCGGCAAGGTGGAGAAGCTGCCTATGACCGAGAAGGATGTGGAGATTGTGCGCCAGATGTTGCAGGCGGTGAAGCCTCACGAGGTGTTTATGGCTGGCGACCTCGCCGACCCCCACGGCACCCACCGCAAGTGCACCAATGCCGTGCTCGCCGCCATCGACCTTGAGAAGAAGGCTGGCGCCGAGTGGCTGAAGGATTGCAAGTTCTGGATGTATCGCGGCGCATGGGCTGAGTGGCCGATAGAGAACATCGAGATGTGCGTACCCATGAGCCCGGAGGAGCTCCGCGCAAAGCGCAACGCCATACTCAAGCACTCTTCGCAGATGGAGAGCGCACCCTATCTCGGCAACGACGAGCGCCTGTTCTGGCAGCGTGCCGAGGACCGCAACCACGCCACGGCGAAGATGTACCAGGATCTCGGCCTCGCCTCCTACGAGGCAATGGAGGCATTCTGGGAGTATAAGCCGCTGTAGCGCACGCCCTCGCTGCATGTTGTTTTTGTCTCGCAGATGTCGCAAATCCCGCAGATTTTCCTTAATGCTACCATTGATTTTGTCTGGTATTGAGAAAAATCTGCGGGATTTGCGACATCTGCGAGACATGCAAAGTTTAAACCTAAACCACAAAATGTCGTTTTCTGCGAAAAAATTGCTAACTTTGCAATTTGCAGGGAGCGACCCTCGTGGCCGTTCGTGTCGCGTCTTCATGCCGCCATGTGAGTTAATGAGAGTGTCAGAAAACAGATTTGAGCAATTCTTCAAGTCCAGCTATTCGCTGTTCTACTTCACCGCCTACCATCTTCTGGGCGATGAGGAGAAGAGCCGTGATGTGGTGAGCGAGTGCTTTGCCCAGGTCTGGAGCGGCGGGCGCGACGATACGATAACGGAGTGGCGGGCATACATGTACAATGCCGTGCGCAACAAGTGCATTGACATTCTGCGCCGCGACAAAGTCAGGCAACGATATGTTGACTTCTACCTCGCCATGACGAGTGAGGCGGAGGAGGGACAGGACGACGAGCGTGAGACGCTGGAGTTGATATACCGCAAGATAGAGACACTGCCCGAGCTAACGCAACGGGTGCTACATAAATGCTATTTCGAGGGAAAGAAATATCGCGAGGCGGCTCAGGAACTGGG
The DNA here is from genome assembly GCA_964616945.1 of uncultured Prevotella sp. GTDB lineage: Bacteria > Bacteroidota > Bacteroidia > Bacteroidales > Bacteroidaceae > Prevotella. Next base: position 7,592 of record CAZTUD010000011.1, read on the forward strand.
CATCAGCGAGAGCTATGTCAAGAAGAACATCATGTCTGCCTTGAAGGCTCTGAGGGGCAAGGCAGTTAAAAAATAAAAAAATAGAGCCATAAACGCATATTTCTACGTCTTTTATATAGAAACTATTATTACATGCCAGTACAAGGACAAGACAGCATTGTTGAGGAAAAGGCCATTGCTCTCATGGAGCAGTCTGACAGCCTGACTTCTGACGACATCACGGAGATGTTGTCAGACGACGATGTCGTGTCTTGTGCCCGCTCCCTTTGGACAGTCAAGAAAGCCATCGACTGCCACGAGGCAAGTGCCCCTGATGCTGACTCGGAATGGGAAAGGCTTCGCGAGCGCATGGGTTCTGCGCGTCACCGTTCCATCCACCTGTCATACGTGCTGTGGCCGGTGGCTGCGGCTGCTGTAGTGCTGTTTGTATTGTTCATGCCTTGGCGGCGGCTCCTGACTCCACAGGTCAGCCCAGAGGAGGCAATGCAGACCGCCATGCAGACGCGTGAGGTGGTCATTACGTCAGACGACGGCGGCGAGGTGGTGCTTGGCGAGCAGCCATTAGCCGACATCGGTGGGGGAGTGGCGCAGCAAGGGCAGGGAACCGTTGTTTATGAGAACACTGCCAACGGCAAGGCCGCCATACACACCATAACCATACCTCCCGGCAAGACGTTTAAGGTGGTGCTTGCCGACGGCTCAGAGGTGTGGCTCAATGCCGGCAGCCAGCTCACCTATCCCACGGCATTCGGTCCTACGCGCGACGTAGAGCTGCATGGCGAGGCATATTTCAAGGTCAGCCACGATGCCTCGCGCCCGTTCACCGTCAGGGCCGGCGGCGTGATGACGCGTGTGCTCGGCACCGAGTTCAACGTGCGCTGCCTTAAAGGTCAGCCTGTGCATGTTACGCTTATCAAAGGGCGCGTGAACGTGAGACAAGGCGCGGGCAAGGGCATGATGCTGAGTTCGGGCGAGGATGCTACGGCCACAGCCGACGGCGGCTTCTCGCTGCGTCGCATCGACACGGTGACACTCACCTACTGGAAGGACGGCTATTTCTATTTCGACGACACGCCGCTTGAGGATATTATGGACGAGATTGGTCCGTGGTTCAACGTGAAAGTTGTCTTCCGCAATGCCTCAGCACGCAACTACCGCATGCACGTCTTCTTCAACCGCCACTCCCTTGACGAGGCAATAGGCCAAATCAACATGATGGAAAAGGTGCATGTGGAAAAGCAGGGCGACACGTTGTATGTGGAGTGAGCTTTCTATAATTTCTAAAGAAAAAACAACAACTTCCTTAAAAATCAGTGCCCTACTTTTAAGTTTCTTCGTCAAATAAGCATAAAATTAATAATTTTGTGTTTATGGAGAAGGTTAAAAACTTTTGGCTGCTGTGCCTCATGGCGTTTCTCTTCGCGGGATTTGCCACTCCGTGCAGCGCGCAGACCCGCACCATCACGGTGAAGGCGCAAAACGAGCCCTTGCCGCAGGTGCTGAGGAAGATTGAGAAATCGTCCGACTACAAATTCATGTATTCCAACGACGACCTGAAGCAGTACCGCGTCACGGTTTCCGTCAGTTCAGCTGACATCCGCAAGGTGGTGGGCAGCGTCATCAGCGGGCTGCCGTTGAAGTACAGCGTCAAGGACAAGTTCGTGTACGTCACCTCTTCGCAGACCGCGCAGAAAGGGTCGCACCGTATAAGTGGCATAATCTACGACGACGAGGGAATGCCCGCCATCGGAGCCTCGGTGCTGATACCAGGTACCAACATTGGCACGGTGACCGACAACAACGGCCACTTTTCGCTTGACGTTGACGGCGACTACTCAAAGGTCCAGGTTTCGTACATCGGCATGAAGACGCAGACACTCACCGCACGCAACAACATGAAGGTGCAGCTTGAACAGGACGGCCAAAACCTCGACGACGTGGTGGTGACGGGTCTTATGGACCGCGACGCCAAGAACTTCACCGGTAACGCCGCCACCTATAACGGCGACGAGCTGAAAGCCCTTGGCCACCAGAACATCATAAAGTCGCTTGCCTTGCTCGACCCCAGCATACAGCTTTTGGAGAATACGTCGGCGGGCTCCGACCCCAACAACATGCCGCAGATACGCTTCCGCGGCGAAAGCTCATTCCAAGGCTTTGAGAGCATCGACCGCTCAGGCCTCGTGAACGACCCCAACCAGCCGCTCTTCATCCTTGACGGCTACGAGACGACCCTCAGCCGCATTGTTGACCTCGACATGAACCGCGTGCAGAGTGTTACCATTCTTAAAGACGCTGCCGCAGCCGCCATCTATGGCGCAAGGGCGGCCAACGGTGTGATAGTGGTGAAGACGAAGCAGCCCAAAATGGGCAAGCTCCAGGTGAGCTACAACCTCGACGTGAACGCCGAGTTTCCCGACCTCAGCAGCTACAACCTGCTCGACGCAAAGGAGAACCTGCAGCTCATCGACAAGCTCGGCCTCTACCGCAACGACGACGGCACCTACATGCCCGCCTACAACCAGATTGCCAAATGGGTAGCCGAGGGCGTGAACACCGACTGGATGTACCAGCCGCTGCGCAACTCCTACAGCACGCGCCATTCGCTCAACATACAGGGCGGCGACGAGCGTATGCGCTACAATGCCGACCTGAGCTACCAAGGCAGGCCAGGTGTGATGAAAGGCTCAAAACGCGACAGTTACAGCATTGGTGTGGGACTGAGCTACAACCTCAACGACAAAGTGCTGTTCACAAATCAGCTGTACGCCTACCGCACTGATTCGAAGGACTCACCCTATGGCAGCTTCGCCGACTACACCAAGATTAATTCCTATTTCCCAATCTATGACGAGAACGGCGAGTTGTACAAATATTATTACACCACCAACAGCTACGGCGGCACTACCAACTCGTGGGGCAACGTGAGCAACATTCCCGTGAACCCACTTTATGAAGCGAGCGTGGGCAACATGAGCAAGGCCAAGAACAACCAGCTGAACGAGAACTTCGCCTTCGACTGGCGCATAACCGACCACTTCCGCCTCAACGGGCGCGTGTCTTACACCCACACCGACAACAAGGCTTATTCGTTCCTTTCGCCAAACTCGGCCACTTACACCGACTACGGCGAGGGCATGAGCGACGTGACCACCGAGCAACAGATGAAGCGCGGCAGCTACACGTTTACCGACACCGAGCAGAACAACTGGGAAGGCAACGCCTATTTCTCTTATTCCCAGCAGTTTGACAAGCACTTCGTAACCGCTTCGGTCGGTGGCTCGCTGTCCGACAGCAAGAGCGTGGTTTATGGCTTCACGGCCCAGGACTTCGGCGCAAGCGACATTGGCGAGCCTGCCTACGCTCAGGGTTATGAGGATGGCGGCACTCCCAACAACGCCGAGGGACACGCCCGCCTCGCCAGCTTCTTCGCCTCGGCCAACTACAGCTTCGACAACCGTTACCTGTTCGACTTCTCTTACCGTCTCGACGGAAGCTCGTCGTTCGGCAACGACGAAAAGTCGGCTCCTTTCTTCAGCACGGGTATCGGCTGGAACGCCCACAACGAGAAGTTCATACAGAAGTTGAAGTTCATAAACCTGCTTCGTCTGCGTGCCACGTATGGTGAAGTCGGCTCCGTAAACTTCTCGCCCTATCAGGCAAAGGGCATGTACAATTACACTACGAGCGACCGCTACGACGGTAACATCGGTGTGCTGCTGCAAGGCTTGGGCAACACCCACCTGAAGTGGCAGAACACCAAGACCACTGAGCTTGGACTCACCATAGGCCTTTGGAATCGCATCGACCTTACGGCCAGCTGGTACAACCGCAATACCACCGACATGGTGCTGCCCGTGACAACGCCTCCGTCGATGGGCTTCACGAGCATCACCGAAAATCTCGGCGAGATGGAGAACAAGGGCTACGAGCTGAACCTTCGCGCGTACATTATCAAGAAGCCCCAGTTCAACGTGACTGTCTTCGGTACGGCTGCGCACAACAGCAACAAGATTAAGAAAATATCCTCCGCGCTTGAGTCGTTCAACGACCGTGGCAAGGATCGCAGCAGCTACACTTCTGACGCGGCTTACACGCAGGCCAGCCACACGTTCCTGACACGTTATGAGGAAGGGCAGTCAACTACGGCCATCTATGCCGTGCGCTCACTCGGCATTGACCCGATGACTGGCGAGGAGATTTTCCTGACAAAGGACGGCCATCCCACAACGACGTGGAGTGCCGACGACGAGGTCGTGGTGGGCGACACGCAGCCTGACCTGAGCGGAACGTTCGGCACCAACGTGGGTTGGCACGGACTTTACTTCAACCTCACCTTCCAATATCAGTTTGGAGGGCAGGCTTACAACTCAACACTCGTTGACAAAGTCGAGAACAGCAACAAATACCAGAACGTGGACAAGCGTGTGCTGACTGACACTTGGCAGAAGCCTGGCGACGAGGCACAATACAAGGCCAACGTGACGACCCGCCTCACGCAAAGTTACACTTACGCAAGCAGCCGCTTCGTGCAGGATTACAATCTTCTGCAACTGGCATCGCTGTCGGTGCAATACGACTTGCCGCGCAAGTGGATTTCGCCTCTGCGTCTGCAGTCGGTGCGCCTGTCGTTCAACACAAGCGACCTCGGCTATTGGTCAACAGTGAAGCGTGAGCGCGGTACATCATATCCTTACAGCCGCACGTTCACTTTCGGACTTCGCGCGAACTTCTAATCAATTCAAAATTCATAATTCAAAATTCATAATTCGCAATTATGATTAACAGTATATATAAAATAAGGTGGAACAAGGTTCTCTTGCCTTTTTGCCTTTTTACCTTTTTACTTTTGACTTCGTGCAGTGACTGGCTTGACGTGCAGCCGTCAACGCAGAAGGATCGCGAGGAGCTTACGGAGAAGGCCGAGGGCTACAAGCAAATTCTCTACGGTTCGTACATCAACCTCACCAGCACCTCGCTCTATGGCAACAATCTGAGCTACGGCTTCCTCGAAGTGCTGGCAACCAACTACGCCAATACGAGCAACTTTTATTCGTCGGGCGGCAATTACAATTACACTGACACTGGCGAGCGCGGCTACGTGGATGCCATCTGGTCCTCCATGTACAACAACATTGCCAACTTGAACAGTATGCTGACCGACGTGGCCGAGCATAAGGATTTGTTCCACAACGGCGAATATGAGTTGCTGGCGGGCGAGGGCTACGCTATGAGGGCGTTCATGCACTTCGACTTGCTCCGCATGTTCGCGCCCCGCTACGAGGGACACGAGAACACCATCGCCGTGCCCTACTATGACCAATATGAGGTGGCGCGTTTTCCGCACCTGCCCGAACGGCTCGTCGTCCAGCGCGTGCTTGCCGACCTCGACCGTGCCGACAGCCTCTTCCAGGCTGGCAACGATCCGATAATAAGCGGATTGACCGACATCACTTATAATGGCAACGGCGACTTCAAGGCCAACCGCCAGTATCGTTTCAACTACTGGACGGTGCAGGCTCTTCGCGCCCGCGTTTATCTTTACATTGGCGATGAGGACAACGCACTGCGCTATGCCAACATGGTTATCAACCAAGGCCCGTTCAAATGGGTGACCGAGCAGGAAGTCGCGGCTGGCGACAAGGTTTTCCAAAACGAGCTTATCACCGCCCTTGACGTTCCTGACCTGCCGACTTATTATACTAACAACTTCGCCAACTCGCGCTTCACGCTCACCGACGGATGGGGTATTTACGGGCAGGATTTCTTCGGCGACGCCAACGACTATCGCTTCCTTTATCTTATGACGAACGACAAGGACAACAACAAGGTCATTCCGTCGAAGTACAATCAGGAGATTGGAAGTAGCGAGCAGATGAAGAAACAAACTATTCCGCTCGTGCGCCTGAGCGAAATGTACCTCATAGCTGCCGAATGCTATGCCGACGAGGGCAACCTGTCGCAAGCCATTGAGCTGCTGCGCACGCTGAAGCTGCACCGTGGCTACCTGTCGGAGGGACAGGGCATAAGCAGCACTGCGACAGCTGACGACATACAGACTTACGTTCGCGACGAGATGCGCCGCGACACATACGGCGAAGGCCAAAGTTGGTTCTACATGAAGCGGCGCAACGTCAACACGATTGTTTCCTATTCGCCGTGGGGCACAAAGATAAGGTACGCCACGTCGTGGTCGAACCCCATCACGGAGGACACATATGTCTTCCCGTTGCCGGAGGCTGAGAAAGAATACGGCAATATTCCCACCGACACCACAACAACAAAATAACACGACGCTATGATGAAAAGATATTTATTTGCCATTCCCGTTCTCGTGGCCGCCTTGCTTGCAAGCTGCTCCACCGACGAGATAGAATATTTCGACAGCAACGATTATCTGTCGTTTGAATCGACGTCGCTGTCTTATACGTTTGCTTTCAGCGACGAGTCGGTTACCCAGCACGATTTCTCGGTGCCAGTGGTTTATGCCGGCCGTTACCGTGACCGCGATGCGCAGTTCAAGGTGAGTGCCGTGGCGGGCAAGGGCACGGCGGTGGAAGGCCGCGATTATGAGATAATCGCCTCCGACGGCGAGGATGTGATAAAGGCGGGCACCAACACTGGCAATGCCCACATCAGGCTTTTGCGTACCGACTCGATGAAGACCAAGACTTATACCGTGGTGCTTGCAATTGAGGCGAATGAAGATTTCCTGCCTGGCGTTACTGACACTATGACCGTGAGCATTACCGACCGCCTTGTGCAGCCCGACTGGTGGACTTGGTCGCCTTACAACCGCTACTTGGGCAACTACACCGAGACGAAGCTGCGCCTGTGGCTTGAGTTCATGGGCGTTGAGGACGGCAGCGACCCGTTCGACCAAGACCCGTATATCCAGTGGCTCGACTATGGCACGGGCATCTACAACCACAAGAGCTACCGTGACTCTGAGGTGAAGCCTAAAGTGATGGAATTCCGCGACTGGCTGCTCCACACCAAGGGCAACCCCGAAGACCCTGCAACGGGGCGGCCTGTGTCAGAGGGCTTGGGCTCATTCTGATTGATTTGAGCTTTGAGGTTTGAGATTTGAGAATTATGATTACAAAAAGCATTCTAAGAATGAAAAAGACAACCATATTTTTTATTGCCGCCTTTGGCATGAGCCTCGCTCTACAGTCGTGTCTCAGCGACGACGGCAATTACGACTATACGCCCGTGCCCGACGTGAGCATTACGGGACTGAGCGATAGCGTGAGGGCGGTGTTGCAAGTGCCGCAGCACTACAGCCCGATAGTGCAGACCACCATTCCCGAAGACAGGCTGGAGTATTGCTGGCGCATAGGTAGCGATACGCTGGTGCATGGAAAAGACTTCGATTACACTTTCACCCGCGTGCCCACAAGCAGCTCGCCGCTGACGTTCGACATTCTTGACACGCAGAACAATGTGCGCTATAGCAAGAGCATCGACTTGAACGTAGTTTCACCATTCTCTACGGGTTGGGCTTTGCTTGTTGACAACAACGGCACGCCTGCGCTGGCATTCCAGTCGCTCGAAAGCGACAAGCTTCTCTACGACGACGTTTACAACACCGTAAACCACGAGTCGCTGACGGGCACACCCATTTCGGTGAAGCAACTGGTTTATACCGACGGTTTCACCAGCCAGCGCACCGACCGCATATCCGTGCTGATGTCGGGTGGCAAGTCGCCTGAGCTTGACGGCGTGAGCCTGTTGAGGGACAACTATTATGAGGACGAGTTCCGCAACGCCGACCCTGGAAACCTGAGTTATATTTCGGCGGAATATTACCAGTCGGACAACGCTTACAACATCATTACTGCGGATGGAAAAGTCTATATGAAAGTGGTGGGCAGCATGGGAGAACCAGACGATGGTTACTTCCAATACCCGCTCAGTGGCGACGACAGCGGCTACCAAGTGGCTCCGATGATGGCTGAGGTAAACCAGCAGGGGCGTGCCATCACGATAGACGAGCTGAACCACAGGTTCGTTTACTGGAGTCCGACCAACCTTTCGTCAACGGTGTCGCCTGTGATATTCAACGAGAGCGGCTCCATTACCACAACTTCCCTTGACAAGGTGGAAGGCTCGGCAGTGTGGATGGGCAACAAGAAGTACAATTCCGACGGCCTTTTCTATGCCGTTACCAAGAGCGACGGCCATTACTGGCTCTACAAGATGTTCTTCGGTTATGACTATTCGGTATGGGATTTCATCTTCACCATGCAGGCATGCGTACAGTTGCCCGACGGCACGGTCAACGACGAGAGTGTGTTTGCCGTCAGTCCGAACACTCCTTATATCTACGTAGGCACGGGCAGCAAGCTCAAGGCCATCAACGTGGAGAGCCTCAATGACATTGAGTCGGCGGTCAACGACATCGCCACGTTCGACGGCGACATAAAGTCGCTGATATTCACGCAGGATGTCAACATCCATCCCGACCTCGAGTTTACTGTCGTGATAAGCAGCGGAAATAACAGCAGCATTCTTGTTGTTGACCCGACACTCACCTCGCACGGACAAATACTGCAACGCTACGACGGTATAAAAGGCCGTGTGGTGTCGGCTTGCAGGAAACTTATGTAAGGCTATGAAAAAACTTCTTTTGGCAATAGGCATGGTGCTTGGCACCATGCCGATTCACGCACAATACACCATTACGGGTCACGTAACCGACATTCCCGACGGCACAAAACTTTATCTTACTCTCGTTGGCCCGCCCAACAAGGACATTGACTCGCTCTTGATAAAGGACGGCAGCTTTACGTTCAAGGGTGGAAAAATTGACAAGCCAGAATGGGCTTTGGTCAAGGTTGACAAGCAGTTTGTGCCTCTTGCCGACTTCTATCTTGAGAATGGCGACATCGAGATTTCGGGCAGCAGGTATTCGACAAAAGCTGTAGGCACGCCTACCAATGCCGAATATAACGAATACCGCGACAGCATCAACTCAATGTTCAACGATTTGAGCAGCCTCAATTCGAGCCGTGCGTTGTCAAATTCCAACGCTGAGAAAGACAGTCTCGCCAAGCAGTTGAAAGCTGTTGAGGCAGAGCAACAGGCCCGCGAGATGCGTTTCTTGCGCAGACATCCGTCGTCCGTCATCGACTATAACATAATAGAATACCGTTCGCGCACGGCAAAGTCGGCTCATATCAAGGAGATGCTTTCGCTCCTAAGCCCTGAGTTGCGGGCAACGGATGGCATGAAGAAAATAGAGGACTTTGCCGAACGGCTTTCGCGGACAGAAAACGGTGCACCCGCTCCCGACTTCACGCTTGCTACCGACAAGGGTGACAGTCTGTCGCTGAGCCAGTATCGTGGCAAATATGTGATGATTGACTTTTGGGCGAGTTGGTGTGCTCCATGTCGTGCAAGTTTTCCCGCCATTGCCGAGATTTACGGCAAATACCATCCCAAGGGCCTTGAGATTATTGGTTTGAGCCTTGACCGCTCTGAGGAGGCATGGCGAAAGGCCGTGAAGCAGGAGAACGTGCCTTGGCCGCAGGTGCTTGACGCAAAGGGCGTTACGGCAAAGGTTTATGCCGTGTCAGCCATTCCGCATCTTGTGCTTGTTGACCCTGACGGGAAGATAATGGGAACTTACAACAAGGCAGACATCAACGATGAGCTGAAAGAAATCTTCGAAAAATAGAGTAATATCATGTAAGGGACGTGGTTGTTGCCACGTCCCTTTTTATGCACAAACCTTGTTTTCTATTACATGCGAAATACGCCCCACTACCATGCCCAGCAGCCATGCCAAAGGCAGCGTGATGGCGGCGCAGGCGAGGAACGTGGGCCAGTAGCTCCACTCCTTGGGCAGGTAGTCGAGCACGAAATGAAGATGTATGAGGTAGCACTCCAGGCTAAGCGAGCCCACCCACGCCAATGCTTTGTTTATCCATGCTGGTGTGTGACGCAGGAGGCGGTTGCAGAGTAGGACGAAAGTTATGGTCAGCGGGATGTAGAGCATGCGCTCTACAAAAAGCGGGAACTGGCCGTGGCGCACCTGCTCGAGGAAGAAGCAAGAGGCAAAGGCCATAAGGAACATCAGCCACAGCATCCAAATGCCTTGCCCGTCGATGGTCTTTTTCTGCCTCACCATCTCGCCCATGTTGATGCCGATGAAGAATATCGGCACGCGGCTCCAGAATATCTCCAGATGGCCCACGGCGTGGTGGATGGGCGTAACCCATTGCACCAGCACGCACCACATAATCATTGCCACGGGCAGCCAGTGGTAAACGGGATGCCTCTTTATCAAGGCCATGTAGGGCGGGGCGAAAAGATAAAGGACCATTATTGCGGGAATGTACCAGAACGCCAGCTCGTCGTAACGCCAGAAGTTCCAGTTTATTGTAATCTCGCCAAGCAGGTTTATGAGCGACGCGAGGTCGTGGACATGGATGCGTGGTATGTAGTAGAGGCAGGCAATGACAATCCACGCAGGATAAATGCGTATGAGGCGGCGGAAGTAAAAGTGCTTGTACGACGGATTTTTCATCCACGAGAACCACAACCCTACGCCGCTGAGGAAGAGGAAGATGTCAACACCGACGTTGCCCATGCGCCGCAGTCCGAAGAAAGCGTCGCTCCGCGCCAAATCTACGTGGAACAGAATGATGATGAGCATGGCGATGCCCATCAGCGGTCTGCGGAAGCGGCTTATGTTGGCAAGTTCGATGTCGGGAATCTTCATTCGGTTTGAGAATTGAGGTTTGAGAATTAAGGTTTATGATTACTTTAACCTTGGAGAAGGCATTTTCTTCATGATCTCACGTATGAGCCATGCAGCCCCAATGCTCGCTATGACGTAAAGTAGCAAGCCGGCATAAACGTCGCCGTGGCGAGAGATGGGAATGAAGATTTTGCGTATGGCGGGATGGATGATGAACAATGCCGCCGAGATGCCGCCCATCCATTCAAACGCCTTGAACACGGCATTGCCAAGACGTGGCACAGGCAACTGCCCTATTACCTTTATAAAGTAAACCGAAGCGTAGCACACGAGCGCAGGCACCAACACCCACGTATAAAAACTTTCGCTTGCCGAGACAATGAAAAATGAGGTCACCACCCAGCACATAAGCAGCGAGCCCCAGTTCATCCTTATGAGCATTATCTTTTCGCCATACCGCGCGAACAGTAGGCCGAGGCCGAACGGCAGCATTCCGCCCATGAAGTTGTATCGCCATCGGTTCAGTGCCTCGCCTTCGGGGGCGAGGAAAAGTTGCACGGCGGTGCAGGCAACCATCAGCCCCACCGTCCAGCCCCAGTGCCGACGATAGAGGAAAAGGCGGTAAACAACGTAAAGCTGTAGCATCAGCCCGAAGAACCAGAATGGCCCTGGCCAGATGTTGTGGTCGGGCTCGGGGTAAAGATTGTTTATCATGAGCAGCTGCCCCACGATTTGCCCCACCGTATAGTGCCACGAGCCTGGCGTGAGGGCGTCGATTATCGTAAAGCACACGAACCCCACAAACATCATCTTGAAAAGCTTCAGGAAGTGGTAGCGGATGAAAGCCCCACCCCAGCCCTCCCCGATAGGGGAAGGGGAAGTGTGGCTATTGTTGTTGGCTTGGGTTGTGTTTCTCCCTCCCCTATCGGGGAGGGTAGGGGTGGGGCCGTACTTCCTCTCCAGCCCGAACGCGCTGAGGAAGAGGAAGACGGGCACGCCATAATGCCCGAAAAACGACAGCACGTGGACGGGGAAAAGTCCGTCGATGTTGGCGCACACCTGCATGAACCAGTCCACGTTGTGCTGGAAGTACTGGTATTCGTTCTCCTTCACCACTGGGCCGAGCCAGTGGCAGTAGTTGTGTAGGAAGATGCCGGTTATAGCGAGTCCGCGCAAGGCGTTGCACTCACTCCGCGTGAGCAAGTCTGAGTTTGTCATAGTCAACAGAGTTTTTCAATACCCTTGGGCGCGTCTCGTCGTAGTCGGGCGACAGAAGGTTGTATTGCACATGGTAGTCCTTGCTGTGTATGCCGGCTAACCAGACCATCATGTGGGGCAGGGCGTCGGTCATGAAACGCTTGTCCTTGGCATCTTTTATGGCTTTGAACACGTCGGGGTGGCTGACGGCGTACTTGTGGGAGCACCATATCCAGAACGGCACCTCGAACTCGTAGTGGGCTATGGGCCAATCGACGGCCGACGAATGGTTGCGGCAGAGCTGGTTGCGCCCGGGCTCGTAAATCTCCTCGCCGTGGTCGGGCATGTAGATGACGATGGCGTCGTCGTTGTCAAACTTCTTGACTATAGCGTCCACAATGGAGTCGTTGTAGAGGCAGGCGTTGTCGTAGCTGGCCACCATCTGCCGCCGTTTTGCGCTCTTTAGGTCGGGGCGGCTCTCCTTGTAGTCGTCGCCCTTGAATTTCGATTGGTACTTCGGGTAGCGCGTGTTGTAACTTACGTGCTGGCCTATGAGGTGGAAGATGATGAGGTTGACCGAGGAGTCGTTGACGCTTATTTTGCCCTCTTTCACGAAGCGGTCATAATCCTTTATCAGCCCGTTGTCGAAGCGATGGAGCTTGTCGTTGCGCAGGTCGAACTGCGCCTTGCTCAACGTGGGATTGTTCAGGAAGACGCCGCCAGAGAAGTCGTAAACCGCCTGCTTTGCCTCAAGCAGGAACTGGTTGGTGAGGAATGTTACCTTGTAGCCCGCCTTGCGGAAAAGCTCGGGGAAGAGCGGGTAGTCGCACCATTCGCCTTTCTGCCCAATGACGTGCATCGACAGGAAGTTCTTGAACACGAAGCTCGTGAGGTTCCAGCACGACACCACGTCGCTGAACTTTGTCAGCATTCCCGTCTCCTCCAGCCTTTTCTGCCTGGGCGTGTCCTCCACCGGATAGCCGTAGAGTTGGCAGTGGGCCTTGCTGTAGCTTTCGCCTATTATCAGCACGATGTTGGGTGAGCGGAAGCTGCACGAGTCAACGGTCACCTTTTCCGAAGCCTCGATGCACCGCTCCACCTGCCGCGAGGCCAGCTCATTGCTATAGACGCTGAAGGCGAGGCGGTAAACGGGCAGGTAGAACTCGCCGTGCCTTTTCTCCGTCAATATGTGCTCCACCGTGCCTATGGTGTCGGCGGTCATCAGCCGTGTCATGCCCCGTTTGTTGCCCCAGCTTGCAACGACGCTCCAAACGAGCAGGGCGGTGATGCCTGCCGCAAGCCCATCCCGAAATAAGGGGGTGTTGGTTATGGGAATGTGGCCGCTGAGGCTCTTAGGCAAACCAACATCCCCTCCCTTTGGGAGAGGCTTGGGATGGGCTCTTATAGTTATTGAAATCGTCAGATGCGCCGCCATGAGCAACAAAATCCAGCCCACGGGCGAAAAGAGTACACCGAGGTTGAGGTAAGTGCTGAAAAACTCGCCCGCCTCGCGGCTGTCGGTCTCGCCCACGAGCAGCAGCATCGACGGCGTGATGGTGGAGCCGAACTTCCAGAAGCAGAACACGTCAACTATGGCCACGCCATAAAGCACCACGTAGAGCAGGCGGCGCACCCACACGCGCACCTTTTGCGGCAGCAGCGTGAGCACGGCGCAAGCCACATACGTGTCGAGGAAAAGCTCAAGCCACAGGTTGTCGTAGAGCTTGGCACCCTTGGTGTCGGGCAGCGTGAGCACGGCGCACAGTACGCCGAGGGCGTACATCGTTATGAAGAACACGCCGTTCCTTTGCAGTGGCAGCACTATGAGCCGCGCCATACGTCTGATAATTGTCATCTCCAGTAAAATCTTTATTTTGTGCAAAAATACCACAATTTATTGGAATGGCAAAATGTAATGGAAATATTTCAAAAGAAATGGAATTATGCTTTCTTTGACAAGATATTTACTGATAGAATACTTGAAATGAGGTTAATAAATAACAAAAATATGTTCAGACGGAGAAAAGAAAAAGGAGTTAGATTTCTCTAACTCCTTGATTTACAATGCGCTCCAGGATGGGCTTGAACCAACGACCCCCTGATTAACAGTCAGGTGCTCTAACCAACTGAGCTACTGAAGCATTTAAACGTGTTTGGCGAAGCCACACGCAACTCATTGCTGAATTGCACGTGCAAAGGTAAGCACTTTTCGGCAACCAACCAAATGTTTTACCCGTTTTTTTAATATTTTCCCTCAAAAAACTTAATTTCCTTGCGTTTTAGCCTCATTCACATCTTTTTATTAGTAACTTTGCACGAGAAAAGCGACAAGATGATGAAGAAAGCTCTCATATCAGTACTGTGTCTCGTGGCGGGACTGTCTGTCCATGCACAAAGCGATGGCGTAAACAATGTGGCCAACAGCGACAGCCATTACTTCAAGGTGGCGAAAAACCTCGACGTGTTCAACACGATATACAAGAACCTTGACATGATGTATGTTGACACGCTCGACGCCGACGAGGTTGTGGGCACGGGCATCGATGCCATGCTCAAGAGTCTGGACCCTTATACTGAGTATTACCCGCAGGACAAGAGCCAGGACGTGAAGATGATGCTCACGGGCAAGTATGCGGGCATAGGAGCGCTGATACGCTACGACTTCAAGCTGCGGCGCGTGTGCATCGACGAGCCTTACGAACACAACCCCGCAGCAGAGGTGGGGCTGAAGATGGGCGACATCATCCTCTCCATTGACGGCGAGGACATGCGCGACAAGGACAACAGCTATGTAAGCGAGCACCTGCGTGGGGATGTGGGCACAACGTTTGAGCTTAAAATCCATCGCCCGTCAACAGGCAAGGACATGCGGTTCAAGATTACCCGCCGCGCCATACAGCTGCCCGCCGTGCCATACTATGGCGTGCAGAAGAACGGCTTCGGCTACATGAACCTCAACTCGTTCACCGAAAACTGCGGCAAGACGGTGCGCAACGCTATAATAGACATGAAGCAGAAAGGCATGAAAGGGCTTGTGCTCGACTTGCGGGGCAATGGCGGAGGCTCGGAGTATGAGGCCGTGAACGTCGTCAACTGCTTCGTGCCAAAGGGCAAGCTCGTAGTGAGCAACAGGGGGAAGCTGAAACGCGCCAACCACGACTACTACACCGAGGTGGAGCCCGTAGATACGGTTATGCCTGTCGTAGTGCTTGTCAACGGCAACACTGCCTCGTCTTCGGAGATTACGAGCGGCTCGCTGCAGGACTTCGACCGCGCCGTGGTGATGGGCACCAAGACATACGGCAAGGGGCTGGTGCAGACGGTATTGAACTTGCCATACAACGGGCAGATGAAGCTCACCACAAACAAATATTACATTCCCTCCGGGCGTTGCATACAGAAGCTGAACTACAAGCACACGGCTGACGGGGCCGCGACGGAAGTCGCCGACTCGTTGAGGCACATTTTCCATACTGCCAACGGGCGGGTTGTGAAGGATGGCGGGGGCATCATGCCGGACGTGGAGGTGATACCCGACTCGCTGCCGAACATCACCTATTACCTTGTGGGCGTGCGCGACAGCGACGAACTCGTGAAAACTTTCGAGCTTGACTATATTGCCCGCCACCCGACGATAGCGAGCCCCGGCGAGTTTGAGCTTGCCGACTCCGACTTCAACGATTTCAAGCAGATGGTGCTCCAGAGCCATTTCAAGTACGATGCCATGAGCGGCAAACAGCTCGACGAGCTTGAGAAGCTTGCCAAATTTGAGGGCTACTACGACGACGCAAAGGCCGAATTCGACGCCCTGCGCACAAAGCTGAAGCACAACCTCGCCCACGACCTGGACTACAACAAGGAAAGCATAAAGCGAATGCTGGAGCAAGACATCGTGGCGGCCTATTATTTCCAAAGCGGGGCTGTGGAAAACTCGCTGCGCCACGACAAGCAGGTCAAGGCGGCGTTCGACCTCCTCGCCGACCAGGAAAAATATCAGAGCCTGCTAAAGCCCTGAGAGGCAAACAACTTTTAACCCATAAAACCAATCCTTTATGAAAAACCTGAAATTTGCCGTTCTCGCGGCTTTTCTCGCCATTCCGACGACCATTTGCGCCCAACATCTTCTGCCCCAGCCCAAGCAAGCCGCCTTTGGCAAGGGCTTTTTCCGCATGGACAAGGGCGCGACAGTATATCGTGATAATGTGGGCAAGGAGCATGGGAAGGATTTTTACGCCCTCCACATAACTCCCGACACGCTCGCCATTTCGTTCAACGATTCCACGGGACTTTTCTATGCCCGCCAAACGCTTGTCCAGCTGCGGCAGGGCAAGCGGTTGCCCGTAGGCGACATCAGCGACTGGCCCACATACGAATGGCGAGGCTGCATGATTGACGTGTCGCGACATTTTTACCCAATCGACTTCCTGAAAAAGCAGGTTGACGTGCTTTCCCATTACAAGATAAACCGTCTTCACCTCCACCTCACCGACGCGGGCGGATGGCGAATGCAGATAGACCGTTACCCACTGCTCACGCGCCGTGCCGCATGGCGCACCGAGAGCGACTGGAACAAATGGTGGATTGGCGGCGACAGGCATTATCTTGACGAAAGCACACGCGGAGCATACGGCGGCTATTATACAAAGGACGAGCTTCGCGGCCTCGTGGCCTACGCCGCGCAGCGGGGCATCACGGTTGTGCCTGAAATAGAGATGCCTGGCCACAGCGAGGAAGTGACCGAAGCCTATCCCGAACTGAAATGCGAGGGCAACGGCGGGGCGCAGGGCGATGTCTGCCCATCGTCGGAAGCCACCTACAGCTTTTTCCACAATGTCCTCGACGAGGTGATGGAAGTTTTCCCCTCACCGTGGATTCACATCGGTGGCGACGAGGCTGGCAAGACCCATTGGAAACAATGCCCCCGCTGCCAACGCAAGGCAAAGCTGCTCGGACTGCGCAATGTCGGCGACTTGCAGGGCTATCTCATACAGCGCATTGCGGCTTACATGAGGTTGCAAGGGCGGCAAATAATCGGCTGGGACGAGGTGCTTGACGATAGCCTTACTGCACACGCGCCGTCGCTTGGCGACAATGTGAACGTCATGGTTTGGCGCGACCACAGTGCCGCACTCCGTGCCATGAGGCGGGGCCACAACGTGATCCTCACGCCTGGCGAATATTATCTTGACCGCTACCAGGACGCGCCGCCGTCGCTGCCATACGCGGGCGGAAGCTACATGCCCCTTGGCCAGATGTGGGTGCGTGTCAACCCTGCCACTTTTGCCGATTCCTCGGCCGCAGGCCACGTGCTTGGCGTGCAAGGCAACTTGTGGACCGAATACATCGCCACTCCCGACTATGCCGAACTCATGCTTTACCCGCGCATGCTTGCCATTGCCGACGCTGGGTGGGACGGCCACAGCCGCGATTATGAGTCGCTGCGGCAGTCGGTCATAGCCCAGTATCCGTGGCTTGAGGCAAGCAAAGTCAACGCTTTCGACCTGCGCCGTGAGCAAGGCGAGCGCAAGGAGAAAACCACGCTCACAAAGCACAAGGCCCTTGGCGCAAAGGTAATCTACAATAGCCAGTGGTCGCCTTACTATCCGGGCAAGCAGGAAGCCACGCTCACCGACGGGCTTGGCGGCGGATGGTCCTACGGCGACGGCTCGTGGCAAGGCTTCGTGCAGCCAGCCGACTCCACTTTCGCACCTTTCGACATCACCGTAGATTTAGGCACTGAGAAAGCGTTCTCCGCCGTGAGCCTCGACTTCCTGCAAAGCGAGTCGGCGTGGGTTTACTATCCGTCGGAAGTGGAAGTCTCAATCTCCGCCGACGGCGACAGTTTCAACACCATTTTCCACCAACATTACCAGCCCGTGACCGCTGGCTCGTTTGCCTTGCGCACCATAACGGCAAAGAAAAACGGCAAGGCCCGATACATACGCGTCAAGGCCAAGCCGTCGAAAACGGGGCAATGGCTCTTCACCGACGAGGTGAGGGTTTGGTGAAAACTTGTCCCTTATTTGTCGATGCTTACAATCGTGTAGTTCTTTGAGCCGAGGCCGATTTTCTCAGCCCAGTCTATTGTGTGGGTGCCGTGCTGCTTGTCAATGCGGGCGAGCAGGTCGGTGGGGTCGTTCTCGGCCGTCACCTCCTGGTTGTTTATGATGTCCACGCAAGCCTGGTCGAGAGCCACGGGGTCGGTCGAGGCGAGGATGCTGTAGTCCTTCAGCTTCACCGGCGCCGGATGGTCGACGCAGTCGCAGTCGATGGACATGTTGTTCATTACCGATATGAAGATGATGCCGTTCTCCTTCTGGAAATAGTCAACTACTGCCTGAGCCGCAGCCGCCATCGACTCGAGGAAGCCGTCCTGGTCGCCGATATATTCGGGTGTCCACAGCTTCGCCTCGTCGAGCTTCGCCATTTTGCCCGCCGAGTGGATGTAGGCCTTGCCGTTCTGGCTGCCGCAGCCAATGGAGAGGTTCTTCAGCGCGCCTCCGTAGCCGCCCATCGGGTGCCCCTTGAAGTGGTT
>CAZTUD010000012.1:0-25383 GCA_964616945.1 uncultured Prevotella sp.
AACGCATTTCAATTCCATAAAGGTGCGATTAAAACTGCCGTCTCTTCCCTTGTTGGAGGTGCTATTAATACATTTCAATTCCATAAAGGTGCGATTAAAACTTTCGCTGTCGGCGAGTACGGAAGCAAGACGTTTATTTCAATTCCATAAAGGTGCGATTAAAACCCACATCGACATGTGGTGTGAATACCGATAAACACTAACGGTTTTTCCGCTGCAAAGTTACAAAAAGATATCTGAAAAATGTCGATGTGGAATAATAAAAAAAATTACGGCTGTTCGACAATTACACTATTTATGTTGTTTCAGTATGTCAAAGAGCCAGTTTGAAACAATTTATATACGACAAAGCGGAGCTGCATTTTGGACATCGACAACTTTTGAATATTAAGCTGTCCATTGATACGATTGGATTATAGGAAGTTATCAATTGACATTCGTTCCTTGCCCATTATCTCTCGGTTCATGTTGTAGCCCATCTTGTTTGTAAAAATGATGACGCTGTCCTCGTCCTTGTTAATGATTGCGTTTATCTTGTTCTTCAGTTCATGCAATTTTGCCTCAGACAGCTCGCCCTCAAAGACGGAATTCTGTATCCAATTAAGATATTGGCGGCAAAGTTTCAGCATCTTCGCCACACGTTTCACGCCGAAATCGTAAACTAAAATCACATACATTTTACCAATACATCTTAAACGGTTTGTATTCTTCCATGCCGAGTATGTCCTTGAGTAACTTGTAACATTCCAACTTTATCAGATGCCTGTAGCTGACGTTCCGTCCAAGCGCACGATGCCGAAAGGTCTCGCCATAACGTTCTTCCATCGCACGCACGAAAATTTTCTTGCCTCGGTCGTTTAGCAGGCAACTGTTCAACTTATGGTCAAAATGCTGCGTCTGTATTGCCTGCTTGTTGAGGACTTTGAAAATGACCCTGTCCACGATAATGGGCTTGAATATCTCAGAGATGTCAAGACACAGAGAATAGCGTCTCTCGCCTGGGGTGTGCAGAAAACTTATGGTGGGGTTGAGCTGCGTCTGATGCACGGCCCGCAATGTCTCTGCATAGCACATCATGTTGCCAAAGGAGATGAGTGCATTGACTTCGTTTTCAGGTGGTTGCTTCGTGCGTTGTCCCATCTTGAAGTTGTCAATCACTTTATCGAAAGCGGCGTAATATATTTTTCGGATGTTGCCCTCAATACCCATTATCTCCTTCACATCAGAGGCGGTTGGCAACGTGCTGGCAAGAGCTTTTATGTCGTCAATAGTTTTTTGAAGTGCCTTACCACGACGGTTGTAGTAGTTGAGGTTCATCACCATGTTCCACGCAGCTCCCAGAATGAACTTCCGCGCTATCTCCGTGCGTTTCTTCTTGCTGTTGTATGCCTTGGCTTGGGCAAGCAGCGTGCGCCCTGAGAGCAGACTGTCACGTGGCATGAAGCTGCCAGTATAGTTCTCGTAATAATCGAAGAAGTGGACTGGTATGTCTTTCTGACCAAGGAAATTGAACAACGCACTATTGGCACGGAGACTGCCGAAGCAATAAATCTCAGCCACGTCTTCCACAGGAATGAATCGTGGCTGCTGCTCATGCTCCATCCCATTCTCGTCGGTGAGAATGGCGGTGAACTTCAACGTGTTGTCACGCCGCTCCATCACACCCGGATTGAAAAGATAGAAACTCCGTTTCATTGCCTTGCCCCCTTTCTTGCTTCATCTTCTTTCGGCTCGCCTGCATAACAGAAATCAAAATAACTGCAATTACGGCAAATGCCTTTCTTTGCCAATGGCGGACATTCTTCACTGTTTATAACGTTTTCTATATCCACTATCATTTCGCGGATTCTGTCCCTGTCAACATCACTTAGAAGCATCTCGTTGGTCTTTCTTAGCGCAGGGTACTCCAATATTCCACGCACGCCCTCCACACCATGCTGTTCGAATACATACATATAGTATTTCAGCTGCCACTCGTGGGCACGGTCCACCTTGTTCGACTTCTTCACCTCGTGTATGACACGATTCTTCGCATCATAATAATCTACCTTTATGCCGTCTATCGCAACTTCCTCGTAGCGTAACGACCGTTGCGGATAGCTCTCCTCGTGTATGAGTTTCCCCTCATACACGAGTTCCGACGTATGCTCCATGTTGATGCCGTTGGCGAAGAGCCAGAGCTTGCGTCGGCAGAGCTGATAATATGCGAAATGCGTGCCGGTGATGGTCATAGCTGATTCTCGTAGTCGAAGGCAGACAAACGGCCGATGAGCTCTTGCTTGGCCTTTTCGAGAGCGTCCGCGCTTTCGTCCTCGGTCACGATATAGCTTGCGCAAGGCAACATTATAAAAACATCCGCGCCCGTATGCTCGTCAACTATAGGCTTTGCCTTTGGTTTGTCTCCACCGTCGTCAATGAGCTTTGCCCGAATAGCCGCAGCCAGAGTGTTGGCATTATCGCTGATGGCTATTGCCAGCGTCTCCATCAGCGAGAACGTGCGTGACTGGTTTGACGTGATGTGCCAGTCGATGAGCGCATCGGCAAGAGCCGGAATCACCTTTTCACGCTTCTCCTCGGGCATGACCAAGCTCTCGCCAAAGACGTTATGACCGATTATCCAACCGTCTGCCTTCAGCTGGCTAATCGTGTCTTGTGTAACCTCAGGCTCTATCAGACTGGTCGAGACGCAGAAGAGCCGTCGGAGGTCTATCGCCACATCGTATGTAAAGAGGCCGGTGGCACGTGTGTTGTCCGGAATCCACTTGCGGAACAAACTTCTATCCTGACCATTTAGGAATTGGCTAACCTGCTCGTCTGTCAACACATTGTTGTTGGCATCGCGTACTACCACTTTATGAACATTCGGACGGTCGGAGCGGTCAAAAGAGATATTCTCATGAGGTATTGATGCCAGTAGTGGATGAAGCGGTGTCATGGCAGAGATGCTTAGAGGGCTTCTGCGTTTAACTGCCTTTTCATTTCCACCCTTGGGCGTCCTCATCCATCCGCCAACGAGCTGGTCGATGTATTGTGGGTTGCATGACGAGAGGACTTCTCCTTCCTTCAATGCTCCTTTCTTATCAATGTCAAAAAAGAACTCTGTGGGTGAAGGCTCTACGCCCAGACCGTTCGACAGGGCCTCCAAAACGGAGCGCTTGACTTGCTGGCCACTCGAGTATGGCACATAAACCCGAAACTGCGGGTCATAATAGCTCTTCTGTCCGTCAGAAACGCAGAACACTGTGAAATCTGCGTGCTTGAGTCCACGAAGGTAAATAAACGGATTTTGCTTCATATTATTCTTTCTTTAATGGTTTGACTTACTGTTAAGGGCTGCGTACTGGAAGCGCACCAGCGTAAGGAAATAAGGTACGTTGTCAGCAGGCATCGAATGAATGTCCTTTACAATAGATACCAGTTTGTCAGTGGTGTCTATAGAAAGCAAAACTTTCGTGATGGCATCAACAAACTGTTTCTTGTTGACGGCAGACAACACTTCGTTTACAATATTAGCAGCCTTGGTACTAATCTTTTTGTCTTTGTTGACGGAAGCCTCCGACAACAATTTAGCGAGTTCTTGCGACTCAGTCCATAGTTCATCATTGTTTAGCATAGCTAAAATCCATATTTTATATGTGTTATAACTTATTCTTTGTTCCTCATCCTTTTCAGGTTTGGGAATCTTGCCCTTCTGCATATATTCAGTAAGTCCCTTAGGCTCCATTGCCTTAAGGCCTATCACTCCCATCCGGCATGCCGACTTGAATCCCATGGCTGTCCCCCATAAACTTTCTGCCTTACGGCCATCGTCTATGCCAAAGTATTTATCATACAGTTGAACAGGACGACGTATCTGTGTCAGGATAAAAGGTATAAAACCCAGCGTGGTGTTAGTCTGCCCTATATTGTAGACATAACCCATGACTTGCATGTCACGGTATTTCCTCGCAATACCAATTAGGATTTTTGTCCAAGTCTGCAAATCGACACTCAGCACTCCATCCTTGCCTGAGAAAGGTGAAAAACCAGCCAACGGCTTGTCTCTATCAAAAGTACGACGGTCATAGCAATGCTCAAGCCATTGACCGTTCCAAGTATTAATCTGATTGCCCCTTAGCTGTGGCGAGTTCTCTAAAACCTGTCGGTAATATTTCCAGCCATGAAATACATCCATAAGTATGTCTTTCTGATTGAACAAGATAGAGTATCCGCCTTTCACACCTACTCCCAAGCCGCTTCCAATCCAAGACAGGAACATGTCATCTTCTCCCATTGGTAATCTCAAGTCCGTCACTTGCCCAGATGTCGTAGAGGTTGCATCAAGCGTGGGGAAACCTATCGCTATGCTTGCGTCCGGCTCTCCCAACTCTATCTTCTCTATAAGCCTGTCGTACCGTTCGCGGCGCTGACTTGACATCTCATAGGGCTTGATACCTTTGAGCATCTTGTCCCAACTGAGCTTGGGGTTCTCCAACGGCGAGTTTCCTGCCGTCATCATATACTTATTATGGTCAAAAAACAGAGGGTAAAACTGTTCCTCAAAGAATGTCTTCGCATCATAACTGGTGCCATATTCCTCATTATATGCATTGAGAAAAGTTCTTCCTATAGCTGATGTTATCATAGTCTTATAAGATTTCGAAAGATTTGTAATTTGTTTGGATGGCATTATCAATCAACAAGCCTTTCTCATTGTCGTACGCCTTATCTGGGATGACGAAAGGCCGCATGCTATCGTTTATCTGGTCAAGATTCCTGTGTGCGATAGAATGATAACTGACGGGTATCTCAAGTTCTGTTCTCACAAGTGCGTTGCTGTTGAGATATGTTTCCTTGTCGCTTTCCGTTATGCATACTGCCGAATTGATGTCCATTGTTTCAAGCAGTGCCGACTTTGGATAATGGCAGAGTTCTTTAAGCTGCCATTCACCGTCAGTGAATATTGCCCCAGAGAAGTCAATATTTTGAAACTCTATCTTGGGATACACTTTGTCCAATAAGCC
Organism: uncultured Prevotella sp.; assembly: GCA_964616945.1. Classification (GTDB taxonomy): domain Bacteria; phylum Bacteroidota; class Bacteroidia; order Bacteroidales; family Bacteroidaceae; genus Prevotella. Next base: position 5,004 of record CAZTUD010000012.1, read on the forward strand.
TTGAATGGACGTTTCCATCAACACCGTCCCATTATCGGGCAATACTTCGAAAGTGCGCTTCAATACATCCTCGGTATATGGACGCGCCTCGTCTTTGTCCTCAGACGGAGCTATGACATATACAGGCTTGTAATGACCTATGGTTTCAGCGTTGCGCTTGCGATTGATACGTCCAAATCTTTGTATTAAAGCATCAATCGGCGCACACTCTGTTATCATAATATCAAAGCTGATGTCCAGACTCACCTCGACGACTTGTGTTGAGACGACGATGCATGGCTTGTCGCTCATGTTGTTGAAGTCTTTCTTCAACAAGCTCTCAAGCCGAGCCCTGTCAGAACGTTTGAACCTGCTATGTATGAGCATTCGCTCAATATCTGGATATATTTCGGACAATTCTTCATAAAGGGTCTGTGCCCGTTTTACCTGGTTGCAAACAATCAACAGTTTTTTGTCGGTCTCTACAGCATCTTTGATGATACTATAAGAGTCGTCCATTGACTGAAGCTTGTATATCTTGTGCCGGTTGAAAGTCTGTAGTAGAGATGGCCCTAACTTTACCTCATAGACTTTATCTCTTCCGCCTAAAAGTGAAAGTATTTTATCGTAAAGAACACTCGGCATAGTTGCCGTACCGACATGGATACGACAACCTAATTTCACGAGTATCTCTATGATACGTAGCACAATAGCCTGAATGGTATCGGAGTAAGTATGCACCTCGTCCAGTATCACATCGCAACCGCGCAAGTCCAACACCATTGATTCATAGCCCTTGATGCCAAATACGACGGAAGCCATTTGGTGTGGAGTCATCACCTTTACTGATGCGCCGACATGCCTCTGCATAATGCGCTCTTCTAACTTGCCGTCTTTAACTTTTAGATTTGATGCCGCATGAAGCAGATAAACTTGTGCGCCAGTTCCCTTCAAGTCGGCTTTAATCCTGTCATACATGGCGTTGATTGAAGCCTGATAGGGCAATGTATAAAACACGCGACCACGGCATCTACGAAGAAGAAAGTCTGTCTTGCCCGCTCCTGTGGGTGCTGTAACAATGGTATGTTGCCTTTTGTCATCTACGGAAATCATAGATAAAGGATAGAGAGGATTTTGTCTATTATAAAAAGTCAAGTCCGGCTTTATGAATAGTTGGTACAATGGCATTCCAGACTTTGACTCCAAAGCTGAAGCCATGTGGTCTGCCGCCATTAGCAGCCCTCGCCATACCGAGCAATTGCGCCCCTTGTCCTCACAGTATTCCACAGCCACCTCATAGTTGTCCTCTGCTTCTTCTATGGAAACAGTATGCGTTTCAAGACCTAATGCTGACAATATATCCAAGGCTTTTGGACTCCAATCATCAAAACCTGCCGAATGTATTGCGAAACTGTCAACATTGTCATTCAGGTCTATGATGCCGAGTTCACGGACATCATTCATCGATGATTTATGATGGGCTGCCACCATGTCAATGATGGCTCCCCTGTGGCTTTGGTCTACCAGCGATAGAAAGAACAGTGAGGCAATCTCGTGGCGGAACACGAAACCGGGTTGTCTTGTCTTCCCCTTTAGCGTCTGTTGGAATACTGGACTCGCCTTGCCAATGTCGTGCAACCATGCGCCCTCACGCGCTATCTCAGGATTCATGCCGGTATTCTTAGCCACGACGGTAGCTATATCAGCAACGTTTTTCAGATGCTGATACAATGTTACAGAGCCATTCTGCTCACTCTTGGCCAATATCTCGCTATGTAAGTCCATCGTTATACCAACTGACGACCACCATATTCTATCCAGCCATACATTGGCTTGCTGTCATCAAAGCGGTTATACCCGACGATGAACGACTGCCCCGACTTGCCGAAGCGCAGCTCAAAGCCTGGCAGCGCGGAGAAGTCTTCTTCACTCATCTTCTCCACTTCTTCGCTCGGCAACAATATGTCCTCGTTCCTGCAAAGGCATATGTGTTGGGTGGAAGCGCGTTTGGCATCTTCCTCCGTCAGAAAAGCCAAGCAGAGGAGTGGATTAATCAAGACATCCCTTTTAAGAATTGAGGTGGGTCTGAAGTAACTCTTTCCCTTCTTGTTGTAGCCGCGGGTCTGGGTCACCTCCTGCTGTTCGCTCAACGCGTCATAAGACAGCTTGTGCCTGAGTATTTTATGAATACCTTTTGTCGGAAGAAGTTCAGGGAACAACTTCTTCTCCATGCCTTCTATAATAGAAGGTGTGAGAAACTGCTGGCTGAAAGTCTCACCATCACGCACTGCTGTCCAAGGCTTAATAAAGCCAAACTTTCCTTTGTATATTACCACGTACATACTTCCTAATATATAGCTCCAAAACCAATTCCTGTGCAACTGCCAATACCTACGTCCCAGGCAAACTGCTTGGTTTCCTCTTTACCCGTGATAATGACGGGGCAAAGACTTGCCTTGTTGCCGACACCATGATATTGTATCAGCTTCAAACGTTTGCCGGGAAAAGATGTGTCAAACTTGATGTCAAGGCTGTCATCCACTTCCAAACCTGCCATGCGCATCTTGTTGGCTAAAGTCTCCTTCATGAACGATGCAGATTCGGCGTCATTGAAGTTATACTGTCTGATATGTCCGTCCTGCAAACGTCTCTTTATGAATATTGGACTCCCACAATAAAACAACGTCCTGTCAGAAAGGTCAGGCTTTTCTGCTATCTGTACGTCTGTTACCTCCAAACCACAAAACATCTGTGGGTCATTGAGAATAGTATTTACAATGGTCCTTATAACCTTGTCATCGTAGAAGCTGATGAAAAACTTTGCCCCCTGCTTAAAGGACAAAGTATTGTCGGCAAATTTGGAGCCATGAAACCAGGAGAAAGAATAGAGTGACATGTTGCCATGCTGGTCATTGTCATGCCCTATCCATTTGTGAATTGTACCGACAAGCTTCTGTTGATAATCAATAGGAACAGGCTCATTGTTAGGCGTTGTTCTTAAATAGATTCTCATATCGTTTTACTATATTATATTTTCATTTACAAAATTAAGTCTTTTCCCCGATACTACAAAGAGCAACTGCATTTTTTTATCTTGTCAGCGAGAACTTGAGACTGAGGCCGAAGTCCTGCGTGGTGGTCGGGTAACTGCTGCTGGAAAGCAGGGGAGTGTTGGTCTGGCGGTCGAGGTAGAAGCTCATGGACATGAGCTTAGAGAGGGTGTACTCCGCCGAGAACGAGAGCTTGAACGCAGTGTTGCCGCTCGAGGCGTTGCTCATCACTGTGGCAATGTCGCGCGTTATGGCAGCCTGCTTGCGATAGCTCAGGTCGAGACGGAGGTTCAGGGCATGGTTCATGCCGCTGTTGTTTTGAGAATTGGAGGTAGAAGTTTGATTGGAAGTTGATGTTTGAGAATCTTGATTACCATTTTTCTTGCGTGCCCTTGCCGCCGCCTGCCTTGCCTGCCTACTTCGCCGCGACAGCCCGAACCACCGGAAGTCGTTAATGCGCCATCCCCAACCGAACACCCAGTCCTTCGACAGGGCCTCGTTCACTTGCACCGATGTCATCGACAGCGACAAGGCGCGTGTCTGGCGGTATTCGAGCTTGGCGGTCATGTTGTTGAGGAAAGTAACGTCGATGCCGAAGAGTGGCGAGAACGACTCGTTGATTGACACCGTGGAGACGTTGAACATTGAGTTTGGTATCGGGTTGCCCGTGGTGGCGTCGGTTATGAAGCCCATGCCCGTGTCGCCCATGAGCGACATGAAGGTGCTATAACTTTGGTAGGCTCCCACGGCATAGACGCTCTTGTAGCTGTGGTTGAGGTTGACCGAGCGGAAGTGGTCGCGCAGCCACGGGAGGTTGCCGAGGCCGCTGTAGCGCAACGTCCAGTTGGGCAGCATTTTCCACAGCGAGGGGAAGATGTCGAGCCCGTCGCCCATCGACGTGTAGGCCGAGAGGAATGCCGGCACCATGACGTCGGCGCTGTATTTGTTCACCCCGCCGTTGGCCGCGTCGAATGTCTGGCCTGCAAGTGCGGTACCTTGCGGATATACGGCGTTGGCATAGCGGGCTTCCACGCGCTGGCGGAAACCGTCGAGCGACGAGCAGAACTTCTCGAACGTCTTCGAATGGAAACCGTTGTTGGCGTTGCCCATGCTCTCGAAGGCGGAGCCTATGGAGATGGTGGTCATGGTGAAGTTGCCTGTCTGCGTAGTGGGATTGCCAACATACATGTACTGCACGCTCCGCGCCTTGGTCTCGGCCCGCGAAGCGGTGAGGTCAATCTTGAAATTCTTTATCGGCTCAAGCGTGGCCCGCAGCTGCAGGTCGTTGGTCAGGTTGGTGGTTGCTGGTGTCGCTACGCTGTCGCTCATCAGCAGCCAGTCGTTGCGCTTCGCCTTGTCTATGTAGCCGTCGCCCACAAAGCCGAACGCGAAGTCGAGTCCGGGAGAAAGCACGTGGTTGCCGCGCGTCTGCCCGAAAGCGTCACCCACGTTGGGCATGAAGCCAGGCAGCGACATGGCGTACTGGTTGCGGTAGCTGACGCTCACCGAGCGCACCATCATGGCGACACGGGCGAGAGCCTGTGCCGTCTTGTACCACTTCTTGTCCTCAAGCGGAGGCAAGGCGACGACGGAGACTTTAAGCTTCAACGCCGTGTCCACCTTGTTCTTTATGCGTATCTTGTTTTGGTCAACCTTCTTGAACTTCAGCTTGAAAGTCTTGCCGTCCATTGTCTTGGCGGAGACCACAATGCGCTTCGACTTCTTGCCGTGGCTCACGTCAATCACGGTGTCGGGCAGCAGCGTTATCTCTTTCTCGAAAGCATTGCGGTTTTTTGGCAATGCTTTCTTCTTTGCCTCGTCGTCTTTCTGCTTCTGTTTCCATTCCTTTACCGCCGCGTCGGGATCCTTGCCGTTCAGCGTGGCCTTTTTCCTTACGTCGTTCTCTTCGTTTTGCTGCTTCTTTTTCTCAGCCTCTTTCTTTTGCTTCTCCTGCTTGCGCTGCGCGTCGCTCTTGCGTGCCGTGGTCCTGTCGAAACGCTCGTTGGCTTTCTTCAAGAACGGCACGAGATTGTAGAGGCGCACCATGTCAAGGTTGTTGTTCACCTGTACGGAGCGGTTGTTGGCAATAGTGTTTCCAAGCGACGTGCCGTCGTCGAGTTCGGTGCCTCGCACCCAGTTGTAGGTGGCACTGTAGGTGGCGTCGGCACGCAGCCACGTGAAAGCGGGCAGCAAGTTGAGCGGCAACTGGTAGCTTGCCGTGAAATTCTGCTGGTAGTCGAGGGGCGTGCCCCAGTGGCGTATGCTTGTCCACACCGAGTCTTTCCAAGCTGAGTAGGCATCAGGATAAAGGTCCTTGTTGACAGGCGTATAAGGCTCCTCTATCTGCGCATGGGTCGCGCTCTGGAAGTTCATATGGAGGTTCTTGGTCAAGTCCCAGCGCAGCGAAAACTCCCGATTCCAAAGAAACTGCTCAGAGAACGTCAGTGGCAGCTGGTTGTTCTCCGTCGCCTCCATGTCACGTTCTTGCAGCTCATAGTAGTTGCGCGTCATGTCTGTGTTGAAGCCCACGCTCTGCGGCAGCCAGTTGAGGCCGAAGCGACGTGCCAGGTCGAGCCACTTGCTCTTGCTCTTGAGCTTCTTGAACGGCTCCCACGCCTTATAAACGGGTGTCCACTGGTAATTGAGCATCCCCTGCCAAGCGTCCTCATTCTCATAGACGGTGGTCTCGCCCTGCGTGTGGTTGTGCGAGTGGCTGTAGGTGAACGAGAAGTTGGCGGGGTCGTAGGGCATGGGGTGGCGCTTGTTCTGTATGCCCACGCGCACGTTCGACAGCGAGAAGTTGGTGCTGGTGGTCTTGGTAACGGCAATGTTCTCTATGGAGTCGCGCTCCTGCTTCGACGCGGTGGCGTCGAGTGCGTCCTTCAGCTCCATGTCGGTGTCGAGCGGGTTATATTTCGGGCGCGTGGTTGACCTCGTTACACTATAATAAAGAGGTGCTGACACCTTTGCCTTGTCGGGGAAGAACTTGCCAAGCTCCAGGCTCGTGGTGAACGAGAAGTCGCTTTGCGAGTCCTGCGTGCGCGAGCTCACGCCGTCTTCCAGCCCACCGAAGCCCTCCGACACATACCTGCCTTGCACGTTCACGCTGCCGAGGTCAGACAGCTGCACGTTCAGGTTGCCGTCGGCAGCCCACCCGCCGTGGCTGTTGTATTCCTTCAGCCTCAGCTCGTTCACCCACACCTCGCCGCTCTTCATGTCGCCCGAAAGGTTGCGCACGCCTATTATCATTACCTTCACCTCGCCGAGCGTGGGATTGCCCATCACGGTAATCTTGTTGTTCGGGCGGTCGGCGTCGTAGGCCTCGTATGGTCGCGTGAACGACGCGGTGCCCAAGGCGCGGGCGCGGTTGCGCTCTTTCTTGACACTGGTGAACACCGACAGCGGCACGTCGAGCATGTTGTCGTCGGGCCACACCAAGCGCACGTCGTTTATGTCGAAGCGGTTGTAGTTGTTGCGCGGGGCGGTGAGCTTCAGCGGTATCTGGTATTCGTAGTAGTTGCTCTTGTAGTCGGAGCCCATGCGCACGAAGAGGGCAAGCTGGTCGTCCTGCAGGTTGGTGCTGTTCACCTCCTCGGCGTTGGCGTGGACAAACATCTGCAGCCGCTTGTACTGGCGCATGTCGAGGGTGGTGTTCTTGTAAACGCACTTCGACTCGCCCGTCGATAGGTTGCTGACGTTTATCTGCAACGCCTGCTCGTTCGACTCCACAAGTTGCGGCTGCGTGGGGTCCTGCTCGCGCGTTATGCCCGGCGGCAGCACATAGTTCACCGGCTGCTTGTCGCTGTTCTCCTCTATGTTGACCGAGGCGGTGGTCATGGTGCCGGTCTGCGACGCACTGTTGTCCAGGTTCTGCGTATAGACGCGCCACGTGCCGCGCACGAGGTCGAGCGTGGCGAAGCGCATGACCACCGGCCTTTGGAAGCCCGTGAGAAACATACGCATGAAACGTATGCTTGAAAAATCGCTGATGCCGCCCACCCTGCGCTCATATTCGTCCAAAGGTATGCGGAAGAGGTACCACGTCCAGTGCCCCGTCTGCCCGTTGCGCAGCCCGGGAGCAGTCTCGCGGCTGTCAACAATGAAGTTCTTGCCCACCTGCAAGTCCTCCGGGCGCAACGACACGTGGTACTGGTAGTATTTCTCATATTCGTTGAGCGTGTAGTCCTGGTTTATGTCCTCCACGTCGGGGCCGCTTTTATAAGATGTGTCGTAGCTCTCCGTGCGGCTTTCGTTGTCGGGCGAGTTGCCCTGCGGGTTGTTTATGTACTTGTAGCGGCGCAGTATGTCGGCTTGCATCTGGTCGTAGTCGGAGCCGCGGAAGTAGTGGTAGTCGTCGTTGGCGGGGTCGGCCCAGATGGAGTCGAACACGGCCTGCGACACCTTGCCCTGTATCTGCGTCAGGAAGTCCTGGTAGCTCTCAAACTGCTGCTCCTCGGTGTCGTTGAGCCCGTTGAAGCCCACGTCCTGCAAGGCGCGGCTGCCACTTGTCGTGGCGAAGGCGTAGGTCACGGTGGACTGGTTCGGTATCTTGCCCCACTGCGTATAGGTGTAGTTGGTGGAGCCATCGACTGGCAGCCCGCTTTCGTAGAATTTCTTGCCGTCTTTCAGCACGTCTTCCGACACCTCGCCGAGGTTGATGTAGAAGTCGCCTCCAGCGTCGGTAACGCCGTTCTCGCGGTCGTGGATGAACGGGTCGAGCAGCCAAAACTCCACGTACTCTATGTTTGCCGTCTCAAAGTCGTTGGTGTCGAGCTTGCGCATCATGCCCCCCCAATGCTGCTGCGGGTTGTTCAGCGTGCCGTCGTAGTTGAGGTCGGGGTTGAAGTTGTAGGGGCCGCGCTCGTTGGGGTAGTAGGCTATGTTCATCACCGAGATGGTGGACACGGCTCCGTTGTAGCTGCTCTGGTCGCGGTTGGGGAACAGTTCGCGCACATACCACTCGCGCACGTAGGGGTCGCTTAGCTGGTTGAGGTCGCTCTTGATGTGCGACGGCGTGAGCGACGACGAGCGGCGCGTAAACAGAGGGTCGATGGTGTACCACGCCATCTGCGAGCGGTTGAAGCCGGAGCGCAGCGTGCTCTTGTCGTTGTATTCGCTGAACATCGTCGGCACCGACGACAATATCCACGACGTGGGCTCCATGACGCTTATCTTGTCGGTGGTGTTCTCGAAGTCGTCGATGTACGACGCGTTGTCCTGCGTGCCGTGCGCCTGGCCGGCGAAAAGCTTGGCAAACTCGCCCGTGAATCTTATCTGCGAGGGCTGCGTCAAGTGCAGGAAAGGCAGCTTGTCCAAGAGGTTGGTCAACGCCTGGCTCTCGTGCTTCCAGTTGACGTTGAAGCCGACGATGGTGTTGTTCACTGGCTCCGCGCCCATCGACACCTTGTTGGTGAGCGACTGCTCGCCAAGGTGCTGCAGCGTGCCCGACAGCTGGAAGTTCTTCGAGAAGTCGTATTGCCAGTTCATGCCGAACATCGTCTTGCGCTCCTGCGAATAGTCACTCTGGCTTTCGAGCGAGACGTTGACATTGGTCCCCGCGTCGATGATGCTCTGGTTCAGGATGGTAACCTCGCCCGCCGAATAGTCCACCGAGTAGTCGCTGCCCTCGGTCAGGGTAACGCCTCCCGCCGTCACCACCACCGAGCCTTGCGGCACGTTGTATGCCCCGAGGCTTATGACGTTGGCCGAGGAACCCCGATATTGGCCCTGTAGCAGATATTTGTCTTTCTCGGCTATCTGCTTCGCCACGGTCTTCGTCGAGTCGTAAAGCTCGGTGAAGGCGTACTTCTCCGCATCCTCCGCCGCCACGCCATGCTGCGTGAGATAGTTGTACATGTAGCTGCCGAACGGCTCGGCGACGGGGAAAAACACGCGCCCGTTGCTCACGGTGTAGCCATCCACATAGTCGAAATAGCCGTTCGAGTGGGCCTTGTTGTTGTTGTCGAGGCGGTCGGCGCCGAGAAGCTTTATGATGGTAGTGCCCTTCACCTGCTGCTCGGGAATGTAAGTAAGGTAAACGCCCGTGGTGTCGCTCTGGTATTTCACGTCCAGCCGAAACTTCTCTTTCTCCACCGTCGAGGCGAGGTAGTACACGTTTTTCATCATCAACCGCCAGTTGCCCTGCGTCGGGTTGTTGCTGGTGTTCTTGAGCGACTTCACGAAGAGAGCCTGGCTCACGTCGGTTATGTCGCTCGCGAACTCGCCCACCTGGTAGGTCTGCCCGCCGTATGTGTATTCAAACGCCACCGCAAGCACCTGGTCGGTCTGAAGCGATGTGCGCAGCGACACGTAGCCGAGCGCCGAGTTCACCGTGTATTCCGACGACGAGAGCAGCCTTGCGCTCTGCAGCTTCTCATAGTCGGCGCCGCCGATGAGCCCCGCTCCGTCGAGCACTGTCGAGGTCTGGTCGATGTCGCGTGCGGCGGAATAGGCGCCAGTCATCTCTGAGTATTCGGTGTTGGCGGCATTGGCGGGCACTGGCGAGCCGCTGACCGTCCAGCGCGGGTTGCTCACGGCGGAGTTTTCGCCGAGGTCGGTCAGGGCCACTATGTTGCGGGTGTTGGACGTAGTGCCGGTCTTGTTGGTAACCCAAATCTCCACGCGGTTTATGGTTACGCCTGTCGTCAGGTTGGGCAGGTGGCTCATGCCCGCGTCGTAGTGCTCGCGGAAATACTGCGAGAGGAAGAAGTGGCGGTTCTCCTCATAGTCGGCAACGTCCATCTCGAAGCTCGTGGTCTGCTTGCCGCCTTTCGACGACACGCTCTTCGAGGTACTCTTCTTCTGCGATGCCACGAGCTGCAGCTGTAGCTTGCCAAACTGCAGGTCGGTGCGCAGGCCGAAGAGTGAGCTTGCGCCCTGCACGAGCGACGAGTTGGAGGGAAACGACACGTTGCCGCCCTCGACGAGCTTTATTATCTCGTCTTCCTTGCCGTCGTACTTGAGCTTCATGTTCTGCGAGTCGAAGTCGAACGTGGCGTCGGTGTTGTAGTTCAGGTTCATGTTCACCTTGTCGCCCACGCGCCCGTTCATGTTGAAGTTTATCTTCTCGTCGAAGTCAATGGTGGTCTTCTTGCGCGAGCGCACCGGCAGCGACGGGTTGTCAATGTTCTTGTAGGTGCCGCCAAACTTCAGCTCGGCGGTGCCTTGCGTCTTTATGCGCACGCCGCCCGGGCCGAAAATCTTCTCAGCCGGGCCGAGGTCGAAGTGCATGTCGGCGAAGTCGAACTTCTCCTTGCCCTTTGCCTGGTATATCTCGTCGTTCTTTGAGCGGAAATAGGCATCGCGCCCGTTCTTCTCGCTCCATTTCATATATTCCTCCGGCGTCATCATTATGGGCGCGGCAAGCCATGTGGAGCCGATGCGCGTGCCAATGATGTATCGGTTGATGGTGTCGTTGTAGGTTACCTCATATTTTATGCCCTCCGGCCTCTCCAAGTCCATCGCGCTCTGGTTGAGGTCGTCCCACGTCACGGGCACCGTCTTCTGTATCTTCCAGCGGGGGTGGAGCAGCGAGTCGGGAATGGTGTCGGCATCGACAATCACAGCCCCACCCCCGTCAGGCGCAGCTACAGCCCCACCCCCGCCAGGCACAGCCTGGCGCTCCCCTCCCCCACTCAGGGGAGGGGTTGATGTGCCTTGCTTCACCCTGCGGTCGTTTTGGCGTGCAGGGTCAACCTGCTGGTTGCGGCTGTTTTGCCTGCTTGGGTCAACTTGGAAAACGGACACGGCGGCGTAGCCGACCACCGTCATGGCCAGCAACAGTATTGCCACTATGTTTCTCTTCCTTGTTTCCACTACTAACTGCTTTAACATATCTCTCCCCTGCAGAGAGAAACGGATATAATCGGGGAAGTATTAACTACTAACTGCTTTGACATATCTCTCCCCTCCCCTGGGTGGGGGAGGGGCAAGGCGCGGCAAGCCGCGCCGGGGTGGGGCTACTTTATCCTCTTGAGTGCCTCCTTCACCACCATCTCCACGGGCAGCTGCGGCTGCATCGCCATGATTTGCGACACGACCTTCGCCGACGGCGCGGGCGGGAAGCCGAGCATCGTGAGGGCCGCCACCGCCTCGTCCCTGACGGTGGTGTCAACCTGCGGGCCTGTGGCCTTCGACGACGGCACGTGCAGCTCGTCGGCGATGCCCGTGGCGACAATCTTGTCCTTCAAGTCAACGATGATGCGCTGCGCCGTCTTCAAGCCTATGCCCTTCACGCCCTTTATCAGCTTCTCGTTGCCGTTCGCTATGGCGTTGCACAGCTCGGCGGGCGACAGGCTCGACAGCATCATGCGGGCTGTGTTGGCGCCTACGCCCGACACGGTGATGAGCATACGGTAAAGCTCGCGCTCCTGCCGGGTGGCAAAGCCATAGAGCGTGAAGCTGTCGTCGCGCCCGCCGGTCACAAGGTTCTCGTGCACATAGAGTTTAGTTTCCTTCTTGCCTTGTATGGCAGTGTAAGTGTTGAGCGAGATGTTGAGCGCATAGCCCACGCCGCCCGCCTCGACTACGGCAAGCGCGGGCGTAAGCTCGGCAAGCTCGCCCCTGACATATTCTATCATTCTGACAATCTTTTCCGTTATAACGTATTTTACTAACGGAGACAATACATTATTATTGCGGCAAAACTGTTAATTCGATTATTGCGGCAAAACTGTTAATTCGCGAAGGCACGATGAGCCGGCGGCGGCACAACCATTACATGAAAACGCCGCAAAAACAATGCGTGGCGGTCGCCACGCAATTCCGTGACGACCGTCACGCAATTCAATGACGACCGTCACGCAATTCTGTGACGACCGTCACGCATCATCATCAAAACGGGAAGCGGGAAACACGACGAGGTGAAAGGTCGCCGTTGCAAATACCGACAAGAGGCAAAAAAACAACGCCCGCGTGCAACAGTTTTCAAATAGTTGCGCTATTTAACAAAAAAGTTGGAGAAAAGTTTTGCAGTTTCAAAAAAAACACCTAATTTTGCGGTAAACTACTAAATTAATGCTCAGTTGCATCAATAACATTTATCAACTACATAAAAAAGGAATGTACTATGAGACAATTTCTACGATTACTTATGCTACTCCTTACGGTCTCGTGGGGAGCGGCTGCTCATGCTGAATGCGTGCAAATTAAAGCCGCAAGCGTGACCGACGACACCAACACGTACACATCGGGCGACATCACGATTAGCATCAGCCCAGGCGTGGAGGATGAAACATACTGGTCAGGAATTAAAAGGAAGCACCGCGACAAGACCGTGAACAACTGGGAGGTTGGCAAGTATAACGGCACCACATCAAAAGCCATTATTATCCCCGTTGCTTCCGACTTTACCGTAAAATGTGATGGCGGCTATATCGACTACATCCTGATCAGCTTCAACAATGGCATGACAGGCCAAGCCAACCACAGCACCTACTGGAGCCGTATAGGCGACGCAAACGGGACCGACACCAAAGCCAACTATTATCACGGACATGCAACCAGCAGCGGCTACTACAACAAGGCGTGGTGGGGAGGCTATGGCAACGGCTCGTCCAGCGTTACGTTCTACGACGACAGAACCACCGCCGACGAAGGAGACGCATACACTATGGGCGTTTCCTGGATTTATGTCTTCTACCACAAGACTTCCACCAGCACCCCGACAGTCACCCTGGCAGGCACCGGCAGGAGCTTCTGCCAGAAAGACACCACAGTCTCAATTTCGATAAGCAGCAACGCAAGCAGCGTGGACAACTTCGACAGCTACCAGTCGTTCTACACTCTCGACGGTACCAACCCAACTTCGGGCGGCAACACTGGCTCGGACGGCATAAAGCTCGACAAGACCGCCACCATAAAGGTGATGGCCGAGACATGCTTCAAGCTTGAGGCTCAGGGCGGCGACGCCAACGACGATGACTTCGAGGACCTGCCCCAATACTACAACGCCGACTCCGACCCCGTAACGGTAGGCACCATTGAGAAATACTGGAACGTGCCACTCGCCACCGGCTCAAACGGCACATTCGGCACGTTGGCCCACGACAAGAACATGACCGTGCCCGAGGGCTTCACGGCATCGACATGCAGCTACAATTCGTCAACTGGCACCGTGGTGACCGGCACAACGTTCACGGCAGGACAGGTGGTGCCAGCCAACTGCGCGGTGGTCGTTACCCGCGTGTCGGGCAGCGCCACAACGGCTCGCTTCGTCAACCCCGTGAACAACGCAGGGGGGACATCGGCAACCAGTGCCCTTTCCGGCAACTTCACATACGATGCGGCAAAGGCTGACGACAACACCAGCAAGAACTTCTACTACCTCATGAAGGACTACACGGGCAGCGACAAGGTATGGTTCTACCCCGGCAAGGCAAGCGCCGACGGCACAAGAGGCGTGCCAATAGAGCTTGGAGCCCACAAGGCTTACTTCGTAAAGTAGCAGGCAGCGGGCGCAAGCCCCTCACAAACCATCAACCATAAAAACAACATCCCCTGAACTTAGGGATAACAAAATACAGAAGAAAATGAAAGCATTCACGAGAATACTCCTCGCACTGCTCCTCCTGCCGCTGCCGATGCTCGCAGCCGACGATGCCGCACAGCAGCTCGTCATAACGTCGAAGGACGGGACCACTGTGGCTTACACCTTCGCCGAGGAGCCCAAAGTTTCATTCACAGATACAGAACTCGTAGTAACATCCAAGGACGCCACGGTAAGCTATCAGCTGTCGAACATGGCCCTCATCACCTACAAGCTTGGCACGGCCACGGGCATAACCAACATTGCCAGTGGCGAGACCACGTTCCGCATGGACGGCTCCGCCCTGGTGTTCCCGTCGCTTGCAGCCGGCAGCAAGGTTACCGTAAGCACCACGGCGGGGGCTGTGGTCCTCTCAAAGAAAATCAGCACGGCCGGCAAGTACAGCTTCCCACTGTCGGAACTTGCCAACGGCGTGTATATGGTATCGGTCAATGGTCAAACCTATAAAATAGTGAAGAAATGAGACGCAATATAAAAACCTTACTAGTGTTGGCGTTGACCATTGTCGCCGCACTGCCCACAATGGCGCAGCAGACTTTCTACCTGTACCGCAGCGACGGTGTTGTCAACCAATACATCATATCCAAAGTACAGTCAATCGGCCTGAGCAAGACCGACCTCAACGGCAACACTGGCGACGACTACGTGGTGCAGGAAATACAGACCACCGACAGCCTTTCGCGCGTGCTGTTGTCAAATGTTGACAGCATCAGCTTCGTGCCGCCCACGCCAACCAAGAAAGTTGCCAAGTCGTATGTTGACATCGACTGGGACAACGCACAGGTAACCGCAGCCGACGCCGTGAACGGCAAATTCTCGTTCACCTACAGCGGCGCCGACCCTGAAATCAAGGCCGGCTCGGTGGTGGTGCTGCAGGCCGACTCCATCACGTCATACGTCGTGCTCGTAACTGGCGCAACCAAGGATGGCAACACCTACAACCTGCAGGGCCAGCTTGGCGACCTGAGCTACCTCTTCTACGACACTGAGTTCAGCCTGACAACGGCAGGCCAGACCTACGGCAACACGTCAAGTGCGGCAAAACGCTACATCATAGGCAAGGATTTGAGCGACAAGAGATACACGGGCACGATATGGACCAACAACGGCACCGACCAGACCCACGACTTGTTCAAGAACGACTATGTGCACGCCTGGACGACATCGAAACTGGCAATCGACATCGACTATGACGTGAGCCTCCGCTTCGGCGACGTGGAGACATACAGCCTCCTCGGCTACTCGTTCCAGCACGCCAAGGACATGAGCTTCGACGCCCACATCACCGGCGACCTGGACGCATACTACAACCTCTACGTAAAGGCGCAGGCAGAAAAGACGTTTGACCTCACGCCCGACGGCTCAGACTACAAACTGCTGAAGCACAACGTGTTCCCGCCAATACCAATAAAGTTCAACATTGGCAAGGTGCCAATCAACATCACCCTTGGCTGCGACCTCTTCGCCGACGCATACTTCAAGGGCGAAGGCTCGTTCGACTTCAGCGCAGGCATCGCTGCTGACGCTTACGCAAAGGTAGGCGCGAAGTATGACCTGACAGACAACAACTTTACTGCCAGCAAGGTTGTGCCTTACTACGAAGGCCCGACGCTGAACATCACCCGCCACGACCCCACCATTGAGGGCAAGGGCAAGCTCACGGGCAAGGCATTCATCTTCCCGCGCATCCACGCATGGGCTTACGGCTTGGCAGGACCATCGTTCGACATCAAGCCTTACATAAGCGCAGAACTCAGCGGCGGCTTCCACCAGAACCTTCTGAAGACGGCTCCGGAGGACTACTTCGCATGGGCGTTCAAGACCAACTTCGGCCTCGACCTTGCCGTGGGCTACAGCGTGTCTAATTTGGACAAGGAGATTTCCAACAAGACCGTCAAGGACTACAACGTGTGCGAGTACAGCTACAAGTCGCCCGTTGACCTAAAGTTCAAGTCGGCTTCTCCCGACAGAATACGCAAGGCTACGCCTACAACAGTTCAATTCCAGGTTTACGACAGCAACTTTACAGGCGACGAAGTCGTAACTCCACTGCCGCAGCTCGTGAAGTTCTCCGGCAACGGTTCCATCGACGCCACAGTCGCAAAGTATGGCGTGTCGAAGAGCGGTGTGGTAACAGCCACATGGATACCGACATCTAAGAACGACACCCTCCATGCCAAGATTTACGACCCCGACGGCAACGTCGTTGCCGAGGCTCTCTACAACAAGGAGCCGACATCGGGTTCTGACGACGAGAACCTCTGCCCGGACGAGAACCACCCGCACATGATTGACCTTGGCCTCGGTGTCAAGTGGTCGTGCTGCAATGTCGGCGCCTCCTACCCGGAGGAGTACGGTGGCTATTACGCCTGGGGCGAAGTCAAGACGAAAGACGCGTATGACTGGAGCACCTATCTCAACACTTCTGGCGATGCCGCCACTGCCGCGAACAGCTCTTGGCGCACTCCCACTACCGAGGAGCAGCAGGAACTCATCGACAAGTGCACGCTGGTATGGACAACCTTCAACGGTGTGTATGGCGTGCAGGTGACAGGTCCTAATGGCAATGCCATCTTCATCCCCGCAGCCGGCTACCGCTGGAGCACCGAGACCCTCGGCGCAGGCATCTACGGCGTATATTGGTCGAACACGCAAGACGACGGCTACGCCAGCTTCCATGCCAACGGCCAGAACATAGGCAAGGACGAGCATGACTATGGCCATACTATCCGTCCAGTGGCAAAGTAAGAGATAAAAGATATTAGAGTAAAGAGGAAAGCATAATAATTATAAGGTTCGCCGCATTGGTTGTCCAATGCGGCGAATTTGTTTTATATGAAAAAACGCTAAAAACCTGCGTGCTTGTTTGCATTTCGCATAAAAAGAGGTATTTTTGCAAACAAAAGTCTAACAAAGAAACAGGTAATGAAAAAAATCAGAGCAGCCGTAGTGGGCTACGGCAACATTGGACATTTCACAGTTCAGGCTCTTGAGGCCGCCCCCGACTTTGAGATTGCCGGCATCGTGCGCCGCCAGGGCGACAAGGACAAGCCTTTGGAACTTACACAGTATGAGGTAGTTGACGACATCCAGAAACTGAAATATGTTGACGTGGCCATCCTCGCCACGCCGACGCGCCTTTGCCCGGAGTACGCCGAGAAAATAACGAAGCTCGGCATAAACACCGTTGACAGCTTCGACATCCATACGTCAATTCTCGACTACCGCAAGAAGCAGATGGAGAACAACAAGAAGACAGGCACGGTGAGCGTGATTTCCGCAGGCTGGGACCCAGGCTCGGACAGCGTGGTGCGCGTGCTGATGCAGGCTCTCGCGCCCAAGGGCTTGAGCTACACCAACTTCGGCCCGGGCATGTCGATGGGCCACTCGGTGGTGGCACGCTCTAAGAAAGGCGTTAAGAACGCCCTATCGATGACCATTCCCCTCGGCGAGGGCATTCACCGCCGCATGGTGTATGTGGAGCTTGAGGACGGCGCGAAGCTTGAGGACGTTACCCACGAGCTGAAAGAGGACGACTACTTCGCCCACGACGAGCTGCACGTCTTCGCGGTGAACAGCGTGGACGAGGTGAAAGACATGGGCCACGGCGTGCACATGACACGCAAGGGCGTTAGCGGCAAGACGCAAAACCAGCGCATCTCGTTCGACATGAGCATCAACAACCCCGCCCTGACAGGGCAAGTGCTCGTCGACGTGGCACGCGCCACGACGCGATTGCAGCCCGGCTGCTACACCATGCCGGAAATTCCCGTCATCGACCTGCTGCCCGGCTCGCGCGAGGACGTGGTTGCCACTTTGGTATAACGCCACCATAGCAGCATGGTTTATATCCTCACCATCTTAGGCATCGCCGTCGGTGTCGCCATAGGCTATCTCATAGCCCGTGGCGGCACCACAAAGGCTCATGCCGAAGCCGACATGTTGCGGCAAGACTGCGACAGGCTTCGGCATGAGCTTGTCGAGAAGCAGTCGCAAGCAAATTCGCTTGCGGAAGAGCGCACGAGCCTGTTGTCCAAGCGCGACGTGCTGCAGTCGCAGCTCGACACCTTGCAAGCATCGGTGAAGACGCTCAAGGAAGACTACGAAAACCGCATGGCAGAGACGCAGAACCGCTACCAAAAGCAGCTCAATGAACTGCGCACGCAGCAAAAAGAGCAGATGGACCAGCAGTCAAAGCTCATACGCGAACAGATAAACTCTGCGTCGGAGGAAATACTGAAGAAGCGGTCGGACGAACTTAAAACTGCCAACAAGGAGCAGCTCGGTGCCATACTCAACCCGCTGCACGAGAACCTGCGGCAGATGCGCGAGGCGGTGGAGAAGAGCGACCGCGAGCACACCACGTCGATGGAGAGGCTCGACGCGTCGATAAAGGCGAACCTGAAACAAGCCCAGGAGGTGGGCGAGCGTGCTGACAAGCTGGCGCAAGCCCTAACCTCGGAGAACAAGGTGCAGGGCAACTTCGGCGAGCTGCGCCTGCGCACGCTGCTTGAGAACATGGGGCTTGAAGAGGGCGTGCAGTTTGAGGAACAGGCAACCATAAAAGACGCGCAAGGCAGCACCATCACCGAGGAGGGCGGCCACCGCATGATACCCGACGTGATACTCCACTTCCCCGGCAACCGCGATGTGGTGATAGACTCTAAAATGTCGCTCAAGGCTTTTGAGAATTATTACAATGCCGAGACGCAGGATGCGAAAGACGAGGCACTGAACCGCCACATAGCCTCAGTGCGCAACCACGTGAAGGAGCTTGCCCACAAAAACTACAGCAGCTACATAAAGACAGGCGGCAACAAGCTCGACTTCGTGGTGATGTACATCTATTCGGAAAGCGCCTTGCAGCTTGCCCTTGCCAACGCCCCGTCGCTATGGCGCGAGGCCTACGACCAGGGTGTGGTCATCTCCGGCAGCCAGAACCTCTACATGATGCTCAGGGTGCTTGAGATGACGTGGCGGCACACACGCCAGGCGGAAAACCAGGACAAGATAATGGATGCCGCCAACGAGCTTGTCAACCGCGTACAGATGTTCTACGAGCGGTTCACTGCCGTAGATGACATGCTCGGCAAGACGCAAAAGGCTTTTGACGACCTGAAGAAGACCACCGCCCCCACGGGCAAGAGCATCGTCAACGCCGCCAACAAACTCATAAAGTTCGGGGCAAAGGAAAGCCCCAAGCGCAAGATGCGCCTGCCGAAAGGCGAGGATGCGGAAGATGCGCTCCCTCCTGCCGACAGCCAGCCTATTGATAAATAAACTAAATAAATATGCCACTGACAAAGCTTTGTGAAACCTTTTATGTAACTTTGTGAAACAATTTGAACTTACAATACTACAATAAGATTTTATGAAGCAACAACCTACTTTTTGGCTCGAAGTCAGAAAAGATTATGTCATCGACAATTACGACAACCTGCTACCTTATTTAAGGGGTTATCATTATGACGAACTATTAGAAGAAAAAGACAGCGATTTCAACAAGACATTCAGATGCCTCAAGGAAGTAATCGACGACATCAGGCAATCCATTGACAGCGATACCATTTATAGTCATGCGGCAAAGGAATGGGACACCCAAACACTGAAAAAGAACGTCGGACTGATGGCGGCTTATCTCTTGGCGGCGCAGAAAAAGAAGCTTAACGACAACGCAACGCTTGCGGCACTTTGCAATATTTTGCTGACGATAGAAAAGACCCCGGACGTTGGCTTGTTGCAAAACATGTTGCATGTGGCGCAATGCTGCACGGCAAACTGGGCAGTGGTGACATACGGCTTCACATGGGACGACGTGGAGAGCATTCCCCAATTTTCCTCATTGTCCCTCTTCTGCCAAAAAATAAGCAAGACAGTATTCAGAAATCCCAATGACGACGACGATTACAAATATCTTGAGGGCAAAGGGCTGTTGGTGGTCGGCAAGACCAACATGGCACTCGTGCCAATGAACAAGGCCGACTACGACAAAAGCGACCTGCAACCACAGATAAGCTTGCCCATCGGGCTTAACATACTGGTGCCCAAACTTGAGAAAACCAACAAGACCGACTTTCCCGAGCTTATCGACACGTGCGGCGACATCCTGCGCAGCCTCGACAACATAACGCCAAGCATAAAGAAAGAGCTAAAGACCTACGAGTTTGGCGACGAACTTACGGTGCGCATCAAGTCAAACAAGTATGGATATGTAGATTGCGAAAGCATCGACCCGAATTATGTAAAGACAAGCGGGCTTGTGTTCATCCCGTTCAAGCTTTTCAACTATTTCCAGGACAGCTTCACCGTCACCAAGGAGAGCATAACCAGCAACCTGCGCGTAGGCGACACGCTGAAAGTGCGCCGCCAGGACAACGAGCACTGCCCTTTCATCCTTGACTCAAAGATAGTGAAAGACTTTGTCGCCGCCTACATCGAGGACATGGAGCCACACGCCTGCGACGCTGTCCACATGCAGTCATACGGCAACGGCGCCGGACATCGATGGCTGACCGACAACGGCATACTGGTGAACATCCTCGGCAAGCCCACGGAGCAAACACAAAACGCCATCGACAACGACCTGCCAGTGCGCATTCGCATCAGCGAGTCGAAAAAGGACAAGAGCGGCAACTGGGTGGTCAACGGTAAATACGCATACAACGAGCAGACTGAGTTTGACGGCACCTACGACGAGTTCATGACCGTGGCAAGAGACAACTTCATAGACGCGCTGCTCGACTATTACTATATCGCGCCCGAAGACATCATCCCGCCCAAGAAAGCCACCGAGGCATCAGACACG
>CAZTUD010000013.1:0-22617 GCA_964616945.1 uncultured Prevotella sp.
CAAAAGCACCGTTGATGAGGCATGGCCAGGCGACATAGTAGGCTTGCCTGACAATGGCATATTCAAGATTGGCGACACGCTCACCGAGGGCGAACACCTGCATTTCCGCGGGTTGCCGTCGTTCTCGCCTGAACTTTTCAAATACATCGAGAACGACGACCCCATGAAGAGCAAGCAGTTCCAAAAGGGTGTGGAGCAGCTAATGAACGAGGGCGTGGCGCAGATGTTCGTCAACCAGTTCAACAACCGCCGCATCATTGGCACTGTTGGCCAGCTTCAGTTCGAGGTCATACAATACCGCCTGGAGCATGAGTACGGGGCAAAATGCCGCTGGGAGCCCGTCCATCTCTACAAGGCATGCTGGATAGAGAGCGACGATGCGGCAGAACTCGAAAACTTCAAGAAACGCAAATACCAGTACATGGCAAAAGATATTGAGGGGCGTGATGTCTTCCTCGCCGACTCAAGCTATGTCCTGAGCATGGCGGAGGAAGACTTCAAGCACATCAAGTTCCACTTCACCAGCGAGTTCTAACTGCCACATTCAGCACCCGCTGCCGTCAATGCTGCATGTAGCTCCCTGCTGTTCGGCATCGGCGGGCATTGGCACGAGACCGACATCGGCTGAGTTGAGAGTAACCGTGCCATCCTCACGCACATAGCACGGAATGCCTACGTCACCAACCATTTTTGCCTCATCAAAGGCGGGATTGGTGTCGCGCAGATGTATGAACTCACGGAGATTGTGGATATGCTTGCCAATGTCCACAATCTTGAAGTTATCATTTCCCACGACCTGCTTCTCCACGTACTCACAGTAGGGGCAGGTCTTCATAACGTACATTGTAATCATAATAATGTGTAAATAAATGATGGTTATTTGCCAAGCCAATTCTCCACAATCTTCTTTCCCATCGGCGTGAGGACGCTCTCGGGGTGGAACTGGATGCCGTGGACATCATACACCTTGTGCTTGATGCCCATAATCTGACCGTCAGGGCTGACAGCAGTTACTTCCAGACTATCGGGTAAACCCTCCTTATCGACTACCCAGCTATGATAGCGGCCAACCTCAAAATGCCGTGGCACGCCATCGAAAATGTAGTCGTTGCCGAAATGCTCGCAGCCAGTAGCCACGCCGTGGTACACCTCCTTGAGGTTTGTCAGCCTCGCACCGAAGACCTCACCTATCGCCTGATGCCCAAGGCAAACACCAAGCATCGGCTTCTTGCCAGCATACATGCGGATAACGTCGAGCAAAAGTCCCGCCTCCGACGGTATTCCTGGTCCAGGCGAGAGGATGATTTTGTCGTATGGCTCAAGCAGAGGCAAATCAAACTGGTCGTTTCTCACCACGTCCACCTCAGCACCAAGCTCCTTCACGAGATGTGCGAGGTTGTAGGTAAATGAATCGTAATTGTCGATGATGACTGTTTTCATAATGTCTCTGCCACTTTAATTGCTTTCACCAAAGCCCCAAGTTTGTTGTTGCTCTCCTGAAGCTCGTATTCATCGTCGCTCTTCGCCGTGATGCCCGAGCCAGCCTGAAACCACAGTTCACCATTGCGGCTGATGAACGTGCGGATGACTATTGCCTGATTGAGGTCGCCGTTGAAGTTGAATGAGCCTATACATCCACCATATGCACCACGGTTGTGCGGCTCCATGTCATTGATGAGCTGCAAGGCACGCACCTTCGGGGCTCCGCTGAGGGTGCCAGCGGGAAACGTGTCGATAAACTCCAGGATATGGTCGGCATCCTCGTCAAGCTCGCCACTGACACGGCTCACAAGGTGAATGACGTGGCTGTAGAACTGCATGTCCTTATAGAAGTCAACTTTCACGTTGTGGCAGTTGCGGCTGAGGTCGTTGCGCGCGAGGTCGACAAGCATCACGTGCTCGGCATTCTCCTTGGGGTCGTTGCGCAAGAACTCGGCGTTCTTCCTGTCTTGTGCCGCGTCGCCAGTCCGCCTGGTCGTACCAGCTATGGGATCAATAAATGCTCTGGTGCCCACAATACGATTGTGGGTCTCTGGCGACGAGCCAAAGATGCGGAAGCCACCAAAGTCGAAATAGAACAAGTAAGGACTGGGGTTAATGGAGCGCAACGCACGGTAGAGCTTGAAGTCGTCGCCCTCATACTTCTGGATGAACCTGCGACTTATGACAATCTGGAACACGTCGCCACGCAAACAGTGCCTCACACACTGGCGCACGTTTGCTTTGTGCTCCTCATCGGTAAGCGTTGAAGTAGCCTCGCCTATGGGACGGAAGCCATACGGCTTCACATTGGCTTTGTTGGCGACAGTCAGTAGACCGCGCAAATCCTCCTCAGAGCCAAGCGTGACGACATCCATCATGTTGTTGAAATGGTCGAAGACAACCAAATCCTTGAAAAGAATGTAAAGGATGTCCGGGGCATCGTTGCGCTCCATCGTGATGTCCTTTATTGGTATATTCTCGAAATAGCGCACGGCGTTTGCCGATGTGAAGCCATATATGCCATAATATTGGCTGCCCTCACCTTTGATGTGAAACGACTTTAGGAAGTCATTGATGGCCTTGGCGACTGCAAGTTTTGGCTTGTCGTTGTTCTCCACAGGTACTTCCTGTCTCTCCGACGAGCCGTCGGGAAAGTTCATCGTTATAACACCGTGGCTCACCTGCACGCTTGCCATAGGGTGAATGCCTATGAAACTTCGCGCGTTGTCGTTGCCATGATAATCACTACTTTCCATCAGCATCGACTGCGGATAGAGATCGCGAAGCCGCATATACAGCCCTACGGGGGTGTAGAGGTCGCCAAGAATGCGCCTGCAAACAGTCGTATAATTAAAATTTGCCATACCCTCCTGCCATGTTCTTGTTCTTGAGATATGTCTCAATGTCCTTGTCGCCACGCCCGGAGACTGTCAGCACCACCACATCGTCGGGCTTGAAGCGGAGCTTGCCAAGGGCAGCGACAGCGTGTGCGCTCTCTATTGCCGGGATGATGCCCTCCATGCGCGTAAGCTCGTAGCCCGCACGTATTGCCTCATCGTCGTTGATGGCAAGCACATTCTCGCGTCCAGTCTTGGCAAGATAGGCATGCATGGGTCCTATACCGGGATAGTCAAGCCCAGCAGAAATGGTGAACGCCTCCTTTATCTGCCCGTCATCGGTTTGCATGACAAGTGAGCGCGCCCCGTGGATGATGCCTTCCGTGCCGCAGTGGATGGTGGCTGCGGTGTAGTCGGTGTCAATGCCATGCCCGCCAGCCTCAGCAAGTACAATATTGACCCGTGGGTCTTCGACATAATGGTAGATTGTGCCTGCCGCATTGCTTCCACCCCCGACACACGCCACAAGATAGTCAGGATAGTCGCGTCCTACCTTCTCCTCCAACTGCCACTTTATCTCCTTCGAGATTATGCTCTGCAACTTTGCCACGATGTCTGGGTAAGGGTGAGGTCCCATCGTGGAGCCTACGATGTAGAAAGTGTCCTCTGGGTGGCAGCACCAGTCGCGTATGGCCTGCGAACAAGCGTCGCTGAGGGTCATGTTACCCGTCGTCACTGGCGTTACCTTTGCCCCAAGCATGCGCATCCGCTCAACGTTGGTATGTTGGCGCTCAACGTCGGTCTTGCCCATGAAGACCTCGCACTCCATGTTGAAAAGGGCACAAACTGTAGCTGTCGCCACACCATGTTGTCCAGCTCCCGTCTCGGCGATGACCCGCGTCTTGCCCATCTTCCTTGCCATCAATATCTGCCCGATGGTGTTGTTAATCTTGTGCGCTCCCGTATGGTTCAAATCCTCACGTTTCAAATAGAGGCGGCAGCCATACTTCTCACTCATGCGCTTGGCGTAATAGAGAGGAGACGGACGGCCTACATAGTCTTTCAGCAAGGCATAATACTCGTTCTGAAAGTCCTTCGAGTCGAGTATCTGCTTATATTGGTCTTGCAGGTCATGCACACATTTGTATAATATCTCCGGCACGTAGGCTCCGCCATACTGCCCGAAAAATCCTTTCTTGTCTGGTTCCATTTCAATTCAAAATTCAAAATCCAAAATTGCAAAAGGCCTTTAATGAAGAAGCGCATCACGCAACTCGTCCAAAGCCTTGTCCGGGTCTTTCGTCTCGTTGAGCAAGGACACGAACTTACTGCCAATTATGGCTCCGGCAGCATTTGCCTGTGCGCTCTCCAACGTCTGCTTGTTGCTGATGCCAAAACCTATCATGCGAGGGTTGCGCAGGTTCATAGAGTTGATATGGTTGAAGTAGGCAAGCTTCTTCTCGTTGAAGCTCTCCTGCGCTCCAGTTACACTCGCTGACGACACCATGTAGATGAAGCCGTCAGTGTTGTCGTCTATGAAGCGAACACGCTCCTCACTCGTCTCCGGCGTTATCATCATTATGACGCGAACGTCGTACTTGTCTGCTATCGGCTTTACGACTTTCTGATAGTCATCGAAAGGCAAGTCGGGTATTATGGCCCCCGAAACGCCACTGTCAACAAGATCTCTGAAGAAAGCCTCGTAACCGTAGTGCATGATAGGGTTGAGGTAGCCCATGAAAATTAGCGGAATGTGGACATCATTCTTGACAGCCTTGAGCTGGGCAAGAAGTTTCTGTGTCGTCATTCCATTCCTCAAGGCGACAGTGCCAGCCGCTTGTATGACTGGTCCGTCGGCAAGCGGGTCGCTGAATGGCATTCCAACCTCCACAAAATCGATGCCATGACGCTCCATCGCTTTCAGAACATCGCCCGTGCCATCAAGCGTAGGGCAGCCTGCGCAGAAGTAGAGACTCAGCAACTTGCGGTCTCCACGTTCGGCAAACAGTTTGTTTATCTTATTCATGTTTCGTTATTAATCATTAGACCTTATTTCCTCTACGAATTTCCTCAACTTCTCCACATCTTTCACCGCTGGAGCCGTCTCGAACCTGCTGTTGAGGTCAACACCAGCAAACATTGGATGACGGAAAGCCTTGACAC
Source organism: uncultured Prevotella sp. (assembly GCA_964616945.1). GTDB lineage: Bacteria > Bacteroidota > Bacteroidia > Bacteroidales > Bacteroidaceae > Prevotella. Next base: position 4,983 of record CAZTUD010000013.1, read on the forward strand.
GTTCTGCATCCTCTGAGCCAATGCCTCCACTAAGCAGGAAAGGCGTGTTGCCATGATATGCTTGCAGCACGCTCCAGTCAAACTTGGCTCCGCTCCCTCCTTTCAAGGGCGTGCGAGTGTCGAAGAGAAACATGTCGGCGCACCCCTCGTAAGCCTCACATTGTTTCAAGTCTTCCTCAGAAGCTATTCCAAACACCTTGACAAACTTGATGCGCGGCGCGATGTCCGGTACCAAAGTGCGTCGTAAGTTGTCTATCATGACAGGCTCTTCCGAACCATGAAGCTGAATGTAGTCGAGTTCATAGTTATAGACGTATGTTATGATAGTCTGGGGCATCTCATCCACAAAGACACCCACTCTCTTCACTCGCCTGTGTGACGGCTGCGCTTGTTTGTCATCTGCCTTCGCCACACGTGCGAGCCGCTCCCGACTATAGTCAGGGATGATACCCGCATGTGAGCTAATCATCTGCACGAAGCGACTGCTTTTCGGCCAAAAGATGAAGCCAATCATGTCTATGCCAAGAGCCTCCACATCCTGGATGTTCTTGGCGTCGCGCATGCCACAAACCTTGATAATCATTTAACCTTGAGTTTTTAACATTGAACTTTATGATTTGCCAAGCTCTTCCATAAAAGCCTTCAGTGCCTCACCTGGATTGTCCTCCTTCATGAAACGTTCGCCCATGAGGAAGCCACGGAAGCCCACCTCACGCAACTGTCTCACCGTTTCTGGCTTGCTGATGCCACTCTCACTGACACGGCAGACTTCCTCTGGCAAACGTTCTGCCAAGCGGAAGCTGTTGTCCACATCGGTGACGAACGTGCCGAGGTTGCGGTTGTTGATGCCATACATGTCAGGCTCTATCTCGGCATATTCAAAATCACGCTCGTTGTGCATCTCGAGCAGTGTCTCAAGCCCAAGACTGTGGGCCACCTCCTGCAAATGCCGCGCCTCGTACTTTGTGAGGCAGGCGGCAATAAGCAACACGGCTGACGCACCGCAATAACGTGCCTGAAAAAGCTGGTATTCGGTGATTATGAAATTCTTGTACAGTATTGGTATGGTCACACCCGCCGCACGCGACCGCTGAATATATTCGTCATAGCCACCAAAATACTCTGTGTCGGTAAGGATGCTCAAGGCAGATGCACCTCCTTCTTGATAAAGTGGCGTCACTTGTTCAGGCTTGGCATCCCTATGAATCCATCCCTTAGACGGGCTCTTGCGCTTAAACTCCGCTATGATGCCCGTTTCTGAAGTCATCAGCGCATTGCGCATGGAAGTCGGCTTGCCACTGTCCATCATCTTGCGCACGTCGCCAATAAACTGTTGGATTGGTACATAGCGGCTGCGCTCAGCTATCTCCTGCCGCTTATGGGCAACTATCTCTTCTAATATATCCATCCTTGAGGCTTGAGGATTATTATTTGTTCAGCTTCACAAATTTATTGAAAGTCCTTTGCGCAGCCCCGCTGTCAATGCTTTCCCGTGCAATCTCTATGCACTCATCAATAGGCTTCTTGCCCCTCTCAAGCACTTGTATGCCGAAAGCGGCGTTGGCAAGGACAATGTTTTTCTGGGCAGGAAGGGCGGTGTTGGCAAGCACATTGTCGAAGATTTCCTTTGCCTCTTCTTCAGTTGCTCCCCCCACCAGTTCCTCTGGCTTGGCAATGTCAAAGCCAAGGTCGGAGGGCTTGAACACCTTCTCATAGCTGTTAGTGATGACCTTGAAGTCGCCAGTAAGCGAAATTTCATCATAGCCGTCGATGCTGTTCACGATGCCATAGTCGATGCCTATCCTTTGATAAACCTGTTGGTAAAGGCGCATCTGGTCAAGCGTAGCGGTGCCGAGAAGTTGGCACTGCGGCTTCGACGGGTTGATGATGGGGCCGAGGAGGTTGAAGAAAGTCGGGAAAGGCAGAGCCTTGCGTATGGCTCCGACAAACTTCATAGCCTTGGCGAAAAGCTGGGCATGAAGATATACGATGCCGCATTCGTTGATGGAGCGGTTGAGCTTGTCAATGTCGTCGGTGAACTGCACGCCGTGGTTCTTGATGACGTTGGAAGCCCCGCTTACACTCGTGGCAGCGAAGTTGCCGTGTTTTGCCACCTTGTAGCCTGCACCAGCAATGACAAAGCAGGAAGTGGTGGAAATGTTGAACGTGTTCTTGCGGTCGCCACCCGTGCCCACGACATCGATGTAGCGGTCGCAGTCAAGCGGAACGGGCACGCCTGTCTCAAGTATGCCGTCGCGGAAGCCCAGCAGCTCATCTACAGAGATGCCGCGCATCTGTATGGCAGTGAGCAAGGCAGTAATCTCAGCATCATTAAGCTCGCCGCGGGTAATGGCGATAAGTAGTTGTTTTGTTTCCTCTCGCTTCAACTCTTCATGGTTTAAAAGCCGGTTGAAAATGTTTGTAATGTCCATAATCCAATATTTTAATCTTCTATATATCTTTTCGCCACAAAATCCCTTTTACAAAAGAAGGCCTGTCGTGAAATACGGCAGGCCTTCTTGTATAACTCCAAATACGATGAGTATCCATACGGCAATGCGCCTCACGACTTTTTCAATCCTGAGCTACGCCACCACCAATATGCAGATATATGATTCAACATTGCCTTTGTTTTAAACTGTGGCAAAGTTAGCGCAAAAAATCATAACCACAAACTTTTTCCGCCATAAATATTACATTTCCCCCGACATTTAACGTTTATATAGGTTTCGTGTGTTAAATCCGAGAAAAAGATGGCAAAATATTTGTTTGTTTCAAAAACTCGTCCTATATTTGCGCCAGTTTTTAGGGATTTCCGATTTTCTGTGAAATTCTACGTATGAGGTTGGCTGCATCCTGCGCCAACCTCTTTTTTGTGGGTTTATTGCATTTTATGTGTTAAATATTTGGTCAATAAATCAAAAAGAGGTACATTTGCAAGTGAAATCAATTATTCACTTTTAAAACATTCGCCTATCGATTTACTTCTACTTCACAACAGAATAGAAATAAACACATGAAGGAATACTCTGAAATGACTGATGAGGAATTGGCTATATGCTACATGAACGGCGAGAACAAGGCGTTCGATTTGCTGCTGGCACACAATCAGTCATCACTTTTTTCTTATATCCTCTGCGTCGTCCACGACGAGGAGGTGGCGAATGATGTTTTTCAAGATACATTCATCAAGATTATCGTCAAGCTCCGCAACGGTCTCTACGCACCCACTGGCAAGTTCGGCGCATGGTGTGTGCGCATTGCCCACAACGTCATCATGGACTTGTACCGCGGCAAGAGAAACGAGCGCATTGTGGATGCAAACGAGGACAACGACTTGTCCAACATGTCAATGGAGAGCGTTCAGGAGATGAACATTGAGCAAGCCTACAGCAACGACCAAGTGCTGAAAGATGTAAAGAAAATGATGAACCTTCTCCCTACCCCCCAACGTGAAGTTGTCTTCATGCGTTTCTACCAGCAAATGTCATTCAAGGAAATAGCGGAGACCACCAAGGTGAGCATAAACACCGCCTTGGGTCGCATGAGATACGCCTTGTTGAACATGAGGAGGATGGCGAGAGAACATAACGTTCAATTAGAAATGTATTGACCTCAAGCTACTGGCAGATTCTTCAGCCCCACTATTGCCTTTTGTGGGTCGGAAGCCTTAAATATGTAGCTGCCACTCACGAGCACGTCAACCCCTGCCTCCACGAGGCGAGGGGCTGTATTGTTGTTCACACCTCCATCAACCTCAACAATAGCCTTCGAACCACTCACATCTATCAGTCTTTTCAGCCTGCGCACTTTTACGAGTGTGTTCTCAATGAATTTCTGTCCGCCAAAGCCAGGATTGACGCTCATCACCAGCACCATGTCCAAGTCGGCTATGATGTCCTCCAGCATGCACACGGGTGTTGCAGGATTCAAGGCTACGCCTGCTTTCATGCCAGCATCGTGTATTTCCCTCACCAGCCTGTCCAAATGGGTGACGGCCTCCTGGTGGACGGTTAGCATTGCCGCTCCAGCGTCTGCCGCCATACTCACATACCGCTCTGGCCTCACAATCATGAGGTGAACGTCGAGCGGCCTCTTGGATATTGACTTCACGGCTTTGATGACAGGGAAACCGAAAGAGATGTTTGGCACGAATACGCCATCCATCACGTCGCAGTGAATCCAGTCGGCCTCGCTGCTGTTAAGCATTTCCACGTCGCTTTTTAGATTCGTGAAATCAGCCGAGAGTAAGGAGGGAGAGATTAGAGGTGTCTTCATTTTTACGCTCTTATAATGCCGTTGCCAAGGCGAATTCGCCCCTTAGTTGAAAACCTTGCTTGCCTTGCCCCTTGGCGCACGGCAATAATATTTATACGCAATCTGGCGTATGATGTACAATGTTTGTTCAGATGGTCTGACTTCCTTGGGTAAAACTACGTTCATAGGCAACTCCTATTTATTTCTTTGCTATATAAACGCAACGGCTCCCGTTTTATTTTGCATACAACAAAAAAATGTTTGCCACATAATAAATATGTGGCAAACATTCCATATCGTCATTTCATTGGCAGAGCCTCGCCATTACGCTTTCTTTGCGGGCTCTTTCTTCGCCCGTGGCTTTGCAGCCTTTTTGGGCTCAGATTTCTTTGTCTCCGCTTTCTTTGGCTCTGTTTTGTTAGTCTCCACTTTCTCGCGCAGCTTCGCCTCGGCGGCCTCCATTTTCTCTATGCGAGCCTTCAGCCTCTCTATCTCCTTGTCTTTCATCTCTATCTCATCGCCCTCGTTTTTGATTGTGGTGAGCAGTGAGTTGAGCTGGTCGTTGTCGATGTCAGACGGGTAGAGGGAGTTCACCCTGTTGATGAAATCGCCCAAAATGTTCATGTAATTGGTGAACGCGTCGAACGGGCTACTGTATATGCCGCGGTCGATGCCCACGTGCGACGGTTTGGTTGACATGAAGCGGAAATTGTTGCTTGCCTGCAGGTACATCCAGTCCTGGTTAATCTTCGGGTCGTTGGCTATGCGCACGCGGTCGGCTACACTATACAGCTTATTGAATGCCTCACGCTGCATTACGTTGCCTAACCAGCTGCTCACGTCGCGTTCCTCGTCAGTCCATGACAATGTGTCAGGCACATTCAGGTCGCCAACGCTCTGGAAGTTGTCGCACACCTCGCTTGGCGTAGAGAACGTGATATTCTGCTGCCTTGCGAACTGTGGCAGGGCGTGGAAGAACTGTAGGATGTTGCTCGAAAGCGGCTGTGCAATGCCAAGTGCCGACAGCTCCATGAATATGTTCACCACCCTTTCCTCCTCTGGCAGCTTTGCGATGCGGGCAATATACTGGTCGGCGAAGAGAGGATAACCTTCCCAGTCCTTGTTGTTGAAACGCAGGCAGATGTCGTCGCTGAGAGTGATGTCGCGCAGCAGCAACTTGAGCTTCGGAGCCAATGCACAGTTATAGACATAGTGAGGCGACTTCCAGCCAAGCACATGCTTCGCTCCCTCGGTGAGCATCCCCTTGAAGCCGAGTGCCGCAGCCTGCGAGCCGATGTCGTCGCTATAGATGAGCGACGAGTTGCGGAGCACCGTTGGCTTCTGCCCGAAAGTCTCCTGCATTTTCTCTACTTGCCTCTTAACATTGGTGGCAAATACCGTCGGGTCTTTCAGTGCCGACAATCCATGCGCATATGGCTCTGCCAGGAACTCCACGCAGCCAGTCTGGGCAAGCTCCTGCAGTTTCTCTATCACCTGCGGGGCATACAACTCAAGCTGCTCCATGCCTACGCCCGACAATGAGAACGCCACACGGAAATACTGCCCATTCTCTTTTATCATATCGCCGATGGTGTTCAGAGCCGGCATATACGACTTCTCTGCAATGTTGGTTATGGTGCGCTCGTTCTCGTAGTCATCGTAGTAGTAGTGGTCGGTGCCGATGTCGAAGAAGCGGTAGCGCTTCAGATGCACAATCTGGTGTATCTCGAAATATAAGCAAATTGTTTTCATTTCCTTTGAACTTTGATTTTTGAACTTTGAACTTTATGGCTGCTATTCCCAGTGCAACGTCCTGCGGTAGAGAGTCCTTATCCACCTGCCCACTTTCTCCCACGTTATTTGGGCAACCTCCTTCTGGCCTTCCTCCTGCAGATACTTGAACAGGCTTTCGTTGTGGCAGATGCTGTAGATGGCGTCGGCCATTGCGTTGATGTCCCAGTAGTCTATCTTGACGCAGTTGGTCAGTATCTCGCCGCAACCGCTCGATTTGGAGATGATGGTCGGCGTGCCGCACTGCATTGCCTCAAGCGGCGATATGCCAAACGGCTCGCTCACGGAAGGCATGACATACACGTCCGAATCCTTCAGGCATTCGTACACCTGCTTCCCACGCATGAAGCCAGGGAAGTGGAAACGGTCGGCAATGCCCCTCTCGGCGGCGAGATAGATGAGTTGGTCCATCATATCGCCCGACCCAGCCATGCAAAAGCGGATGTTACTTGTACGATGCAGCACCATGCTGGCAGCCTCAACGAAATATTCCGGCCCCTTCTGCATAGTGAGCCTTCCGAGGAAGGTTACCACCTTTTCCTTGCCGTGGTGGTCGGGGCGAGGGATAGCCTGGTTCTCTGCGCTCAACGGGTAAACTGCGTTGTGCACGGTGAATACCTTGCGCGGATCTTGGTGATACTGGTTAATTACCGTCTGGCGCGTAAGCTCCGACACGCACATTATGCAGTCGGCATGATCCATGCCATCCTTCTCTACGCTATAGACTGTCGGGTTGACGTGTCCGCGCGAACGATCCCAGTCGGTGGCATGCACGTGTATGCACAGCGGCTTGCCACTCACCTGCTTGGCGAAGATGCCGGCAGGGAAAGTGAGCCAGTCGTGGGCGTGGATGATGTCAAACTGTTCTGAGCGTGCCACGACACCCGCTATGATAGAGTAATTGTTTATCTCGTCGGTGAGGTTCGACGGATAACCACCAGCAAACTCCATGCAGCCCAAGTCGTTGACGTGCATGTAGCTGAAATCGGCGTATATGTGGTCGCGGTAGCGATAGTAGTCGTTGGGATCCATGATGTTGCCCACACGCTGCTTCACATACTCATAATCCACATCCCTATAGACTATTGGCACACAGTTCATTGCCACAATGTGGGCGAACGTGCGGTCTTCGTCGCCGAACGGATGTGGCAGACAGAGCGTTATGTCAACATCGCCCTGCGCATGAAGACCCTCCGATATACCGAAGTTTGCCGTGGCAAGACCTCCGAACACATGAGGAGGATACTCCCATCCAAACATTAAAACTTTCATTTTGCAGTTCCTCCTATTTATTAGTCCTTGTAAGTTTCAATAAGCTCACTGGCCTTCAGTATCGCCGCCACGTTTGCGGCAAAAGATATGGCTCCACGGCCGTGGAACGGCGGATTGCCGTCGAAAAGCTCTGGCAGCGTGCCAACACAATGACCGAACATCTCGTCCTCGAAGCCTATCATCTGGCGTTCCACGAAGCTCAGGCGCGAGCGCTTGTACAGCTTGAGGCAAGCCTCCATGTAGAAACCCTCAAGCCACGGCCATGCGGTGCCCTGATGGTAGGCATAGTCGCGCTGCGACTGAACGCCAACATACATGGGGTTGTAGCCGGTGCTTTTCGGCGAGAGCGAACGCAAGCCCTTGGGCGTAAGCAGCTCACGCGTGCACATGTCAATGACCTTGCGCTTCTGCTCTGGCGTGAGTGGCGAGAAGTCGAAAGCGGCAGGAAAAATCATGTTCGGGCGGACAGCCCAGTTGGGCTTGTTGCCGTCAACGAAGTCGAACAGATAGCCGGCATTGTTGACAAACGTCTGCTGGAAAGCAGCTTTGCACTTGTCGGCAAGCTCCTGCAGGTGGGTGGCATTGCCTATGTCGCCCAGTTCCGACGCCATCTGCGCCCCGAACATCAGGGCGTTGTACCACAAGGCGTTGAACTCAACGATATAACCCGTGCGCGGCACCACCGGCTTTCCGTTTGCGGTGGAGTTCATCCACGTCACTGCCTCCTCGGTGCCGTCGGTTTTCAGCAAGCCGTTGTCGTCAAGCACGAGGTTCGGATGCTTGTTCGACTCTATGTAGGCAGTGATGTCCCACACGAGTTTGCTGTATTTCTTGGCGCATATTGGCAACCCTACCTTTTTGCCGTATTGCTGCACGGCCCAAACTGCCCACAATGGCACGTCGGGCTTTTCAATCTCGGTGATGAGTCCCTCCTGCGGCTTGCCCTCCATGAACTGGCGCAACTGGCGCTCGGCAGTGGCAAGGGCATCCTCAAAGTAGTCCACCTCGTCGATTGACAGCGTGAGACCAGGCAGTGAGATGAACGTGTCGCGGGCGCGGCACTTGAACCACGGGTAGCCAGCGAGGATGTAGCGCTCGCCTGCCTTGTTGTGCACGTGGAACTGGTGGGCGGCGTTGATGAGGCAATGAGTAAAGTTGTCGCGCGGTGTGCGCTCGGCGGCTTCCTTATCGAAGAGGCTCTTCAGCGTGCGTGGCTTGCACTCGCTCGTTGATGCCGCGAAGACAATGCTCTCGCCCTTCTTGATGGGGATGGAGAAGTAACCAGGCACATAGAGATCCTCGTTAGACGAATAGCCGCGTTCCTGCTCCTTCGGGTACTCCAGCCCGCGATACCAGTCGGGGCTGAACACAAACTCTCCTTTTTTCGAGAACTGCATGTAGAGATACGGATAGCCGTCGTACATGCGCGTGCGAATGCCATTTTCAACCTCCTCATAGTCGCGGCTTGCCCGCGAATTTTCGTGGGTGAACTGGCGCACGCTGCGGAAGGCGAGGAATGGGCGGAACTGCAGCGTCGTCGCCGAATGGGCATCGACGAGCGTGTAGCGTATAAGGATGCGATCCTCATAGTGCTGGAACACCGTCTCGCGCTTCAGTATCACACCACCCACACGGTAAATCGTGGTGGGAACCTTGTCGCAGTCAAATTCCTGGATGTACTTGTGCCCGTTTGGGCTGAAGACGTTGCCTTGGTACTTGTGGAGACCAAGGTTGAATGCCGCACCATGCTGTATGACCGAACAGTCGAAAGAGGAGAGAAGCACGTGGTTGTCGCTGTCCAACTCGGGGACAGGCACAACCAGCAGCCCATGATACTTTCTCGTGTTGCAATCTACGATGGTCGAGCATGAATAGGCTCCCGAACGGTTAGTCCGCAGGATTTCCTTTTGTAGGGAATCCTGCAGGTTAATCATCAGTGCCCTTTCAAATTTGAGATAGCTCATAGTATAAAAGGCTTTATATATAGGTTTCACGATCGATAGACAGAGCCACGGCAAAGCCATGCGCCCTATTTTCACGGCCAAAAATAGCAAAAAAATCGCTTGTGGCAAAGGATAATCAAGAGAATGTCGGTTTTTTATTGTTTTTTAAGAAACCCGCAACTTTTATATACACGAAAAACGCCTTTGCCGCCGTTATAACAGTATGGACAGATTAGGAAAAATCATAACATTGCCGAGGATTGCCGACCCCCGTGGCAATCTCACGGTAGCGGAGGGTGCAAGCTTGCCATTTGCCGTAAGCCGCGTATATTGGGTTTACGACGTGCCGGGCGGTGAGCATCGCGGCGGACATGCGCACAAGCACTGCCGTGAGCTTATCGTGGCAGTGAGCGGGGCGTTCACAGTTACGCTCGACAATGGTAAAGGCAAGAGGTCGTTCCTGCTCAACCACCCCTACCAAGGGCTGTTGGTTGACACCAACGTATGGCGCACCTTAGACGATTTTTCGTCGGGAGCCGTATGCTTGGTGCTGGCTGAGGACACTTTCAGCGAAGACGACTACATACGCGACTACGACGACTTTTTAAAGTATCTTGGATGATTGAGACAAGAAAGTACACTGAAAGCGACAAGGATAGCTGGAACAGGTTTGTGGAAACGGCAAGGCAAGGCACATTCCTTTTCAACCGCGACTATATGGACTACCACCGCGACCGCTTCACCGACCACTCACTAATGTTCTACAACGGCGGTAGGCTCGCCGCCGTTTTGCCAGCCAACATTGTCGGCGACACGCTATGGTCGCACCAAGGCCTCACCTACGGCGGGCTGCTCACCGACAGCAAGACCACAGCAGCAGAAGTCATCGACATATTCTCGCAGATGAACGCCTACATTAAACAAGAGGGCGTGCGCAAGGTCATCTACAAGCCTATGCCGTGGATATACCAGAGGCAGCCATCCGAGGAAGACCTCTATGCGCTGGTGAACGCTTGCCGCGCGCGGCTTGTGGTGCGCAACATCTCGTCAGCAATCAACGTGAGCAATCCAGTAAGGTGGCGTTATGGCCGCAAATACGACGCCCACAAGGCTGCATCGGCAAATGTCGTCATTGAGCAAGACGACAATGCCTTGCCAGAATTTTGGACAGTATTGGACAACAACCTTATGGAAAACCATCATGCCAAGCCCGTGCACACACTCGATGAAATGAGGAAGCTCAAGGCAACGTTTACGGAAAACATAAAGCTCTATGTCGCCAGACATGAAGGAAAAGTGGTGGCGGGAAGCCTAATATACATCACGCCGCAAGTAGTCCACACACAATATATTTCCGCAAGCAATGAGGGCAAGCGGCTTCATGCCCTCGACTTGCTGTTCAGCAAAGCCTTAGATGATTTCAAATCGGCCGCTTACTTTGACTTCGGCACGTCCAACGAGGACTACGGACGCACGCTCAACCGCAGCCTTATCTTCCAGAAAGAGGGCTTCGGCGGACGCGGTGTGTGCTACGATTGGTACGAGTATAATGTATAAAATGATGGAAATACCTTATTTGTCTTTGCAGAAAGTGACAGCAATGCACCGCACGGAGATTGAAGGTGTCGTGAGAAGTGTCATCGAAAGCGGGTGGTATCTCCAGGGAGAGGCTACCAGACGTTTTGAGACAGAATATGCCAATTATATAGGGACGAAATATTGCGTCGCCTGCGGCAACGGGCTCGACGCGCTGACCATCATCTTCCAGGCCTACAAGGAGCTTGGCGCACTGCACGACGGCGACGAGGTGATAGTCCCGGCAAACGCATACATTGCCTCAATACTCTCCATATCAGCGAACGGACTTGTGCCCGTGCTCGTGGAGCCGTGGGTGAGCAACCTACAGATAAACGAGACACTTATAGAAGACGCAATAACCGAAAAAACACGCGCCATACTACTCGTACACATGTATGGACGCAATTCGTGGACACCAGGCATACAGGAAATCTGCGACCGCTGGCACCTGAAGCTTATTGAGGACAACGCGCAGGCGGTGGGATGTTTCAATTCCCAACCCTCAAGCTCCAATCCCCAACTCACTGGCAGCATTGGCGATGCGGCAGCCCACTCTTTCTACCCAGGCAAGAACCTTGGGGCATTGGGTGATGCCGGAGCCATAACCACCAACGACAGCAAACTCGCCAACGTGGTGCGTGCGCTGGGCAACTATGGCTCAAGCCGAAAATACGTCTTTCCTTACAAGGGCAAGAACAGCCGGATGGACGAGATACAAGCCGCCATACTCAGCGTGAAGCTTAAATACATCGACGAGGACAACATCCGTCGCCGCAAGATAGCCAATTACTACTATACGCACATCAGCAACAAGGACATACTAATGCTGCCGGGGAAGTTGGAATGGGAATTGAGCGGCGGCAACGACCTGCAGTGCAACTACCACATCTTCCCAATGCTCTGCGCCCACCGCGACGCAATGCAGGAATATCTGAAGAGCAAAGGCATCGGCACCGTAATACACTACCCAATTCCCCCCCACAAGCAGGAATGCTACAAGGAGCTGAGTGGGCTGTCGCTACCAGCCACCGAAGCAATACACTCACAGGAGTTGAGCCTGCCATGCAACCCGACCATGACCGACGAGGAGGTTGCCTACATCTGCGAAGAAGTGAACAGATTTCAGCCTAATGATTAATCCAGGATGACAACCGTCAGCCCGCGTGCCGCCTGCGCCCCCATGACTAAGGCTTGCTCAATGTCGGCAGTCTTCGACGGGCCGCTGATGAACGTGCCGAACTCGTAGCGCGGATCAAATTCTATGCGCTGGTAAGCCTCGTGCATGTTGTTGACTATGTTCTGCCTGTCGAGCAGGATGACAAGGTACTCTGAGATGAAGCACACGGCCTTCTCCTTCATTGTTTGCGAAATCCAGATACATCCGTTCTCAGCAACACCTACCTTGCCCTCAATGATGCCCACGTCGGTGCCGTCAAGGTCGGTGGCCTCAACGTTGTCAGGATTTCGTTGCGCTATGGTGATATATGGCAGATTAGACGCAAATATCTTTGCCTCCGGATAGAGGCTGCGGATGAGCGCGTTGAGGTCGTCGGTCTTGCGGGCCTCTACTATCTTGCCACCCACAGTCTTCGTCATGTCCACAAACTGCTGGTAGGTATCGGGGTAAATGATGCCCTTTATGTTCATGTCGGGCATGTCATATTGCTCACGCGTATTGGCTCGCAATTTCTTGAAAAGGTCTTCCTTGTCCATTGCTTTAAGATTTTATCGTTTTCCTCTTCCTTTCTCGGCCACACGCTCGCGGTAGTCTCTCATGTAGGCATCCTTTCTCGCTGCGGCAGCCTGGGCGTATTTGTTGTCAGGATCCTCGGCAAGGTCAATGCGCATGGTGTGGGCGCGGCTCACAAGGTCCTTCACCACCTCTCCCCCGCAAATGAGCCCTGCCGTGGCTGGCACCCACGCGTTGCTGCTCGGAATGGTGTGCCGCTCGGTGCAAGCACGCATGTCCTTGGCTGGACAGATGCAGTGGTAACGGCAGCTTATGTCGGGCTGCTCGATGCTTTCCAACGGCAGCTCGGGGCTGTAAACCACCTTCAGGTGCTTGACATTGGTCTTGCGCAGCTTCTTGCGTATGACCTTGGCAAGGGGGTCGTTGATGGTCTTCCAGATGTCGGTAACCTGCAGCTGCGTGGCGTCGAGCTTGTAGGCCGCACCCATGCACGAAATCATTGGTATGCCAAGGTCGTGGCAACGCTGTATGAGATCGAGCTTCGCCGTGACTGTGTCTATGCAATCAACCACATAGTCGAAACTGGAGAAGTCGAACTCGGCAGCATTCTCCGGCAAGTAGAATGTCTGGTACTTGCGCACATGGCAGCGCGGGTTGATGTCGTGTATGCGCTCCTCGGCAACATCAACCTTGTGTCTGCCAACAGTCGACAGGGTGGCAAGGATTTGACGGTTGACATTGGTGAGGCACACGCGGTCGTCATCAACAACGTCTATCGCCCCCACCCCACTGCGTGCCAACACCTCGACCACATAGCCGCCAACACCGCCAACACCGAACACGGCGACACGGGAGCCGTTGAGGGTATCAATGGCGGGCTTGCCAAGCAGCAACTGTGTGCGCGAAAATTGGTCCTGCATAGTTATTTTTCCACTTTCTTTCCTTTGCTTTGCAAAATTACTCATTTTTTCCTTATCTTTGCCCATGAAACCAAAGAAAATCAATTTACCATGTCAGACAAGAAGATATACGACAAGCAATTTGAGGCTTACTGGAAAGCCAACGAACAGTCATTGATTGCCGCCGCGCCATCCGTGCTCGGTGAGGAGCGCAAGAACAACGGCAAGATGAACACGGCGGGCGACTGGCTGCTGTTCATCATTCCGCTCGTCGCCGGCATAGGGTTCATGAACTCCAACCTCATAGAGAGCGAAATGGTGAACCTGATTGTGGGCCTCGCCATTGTAGTGGTGTGCTTCGGCATTGCAATGATGATAAGGCCATACGTTACGGGCAAGCGCAGCATTGCCGACATCGACGCGGAGATAAAGGACTACTTCTACGCCATCTACAAGGACAAGGGCACCGCCGGGCTGGATAGCCTCAAGACAAAATGAGCTTGGACAATATTCCCGCAAGGCTGAGCCTAAGCATAATTGTGGCGATGTCGCCCAACCACGCCATTGGATGCGAAAGCCGGCTACCCTGGCATTTGCCAGAGGATTTGGCTCGCTTCAAGCGGCTCACGACAGGCCACGCCATCATCATGGGGCGGCGCACGTTTGATTCGCTGCCCAACGGCGCATTGCCCGGACGGCGCAACGTCGTGCTCAGCCGCACCGCCAAGACAATCAACGGTTGTGAAGTGTTTGAAACGCTGGAAGCCGCATTGGAGACATGCGCGCCTAACGAGGAGACATTCATCATTGGCGGAGAAAGCCTTTACCGCCAGGCATTGCCTTTGGCAAACAAGCTTTACATCACCCTCGTTGCCTCAAATCCTGCCCACGCCGACACCTTTTTCCCGTGTTTCAACAAGAATGAATGGGTAGAAACGCGGAAAGAGAAGCGCAATGGCTTCTCTTTCATCACTCTTTTGCGCCGTCAGGGCTCATGCAAATCGTAATATGTAGTTGTAAAGTTTTATTCCGCGCAAGGCCTTGTGTGAGCGCGTTATTTTCAACAAGCCAAAGAATATTTTCGTACAGCGCAATGGCGGGCGAGGTTGTTAAGTTGTTGCAAATCAACGATATAACAAAATTTAAGCTTTTTGTCTGCCGCAAGCCACCCACCTTCGCGGCGGCGAGGTGTCCTCTTCGCGCCGCCAAGAAGCCTTCCCTGCGCCGCCAAGAAGGCATCTCGGCGGCGTAAGGCAGGAGACCTTACGCCGTAAGGTACATGCATGGACACCGTATGGAGGCAGTGGAAGCGTCGCAAGAAGCGTTTTTCGCTTGTAGAATGCCAAGTTGCCGTTGTCCTGACTTTTTACTTTTTGTTGATTTATTTCATGTTTTCGTCAGCCTCGTCGTCATCAGTTTCATCGTTCATCACGTCGTCTATCGGCAGCTGGCGGTCGATGACGGCGTTGAAGCTGACGATGGTCTCGCTGCGCGACAGCCCGAGCGGCTGAAGCTTGTCGTGGATGATGTTGAGCAAATGGTGGTTGTTACGGGCGTAAATCTTTATGAACATGTCGTAGCCGCCAGTAGTGTAGTGGCATTCTGTAACCTCTGGTATCTGCCTCAGCTTCTCCACCACCTCGTCGAACTTCTCCGGGTCTTTCAAGTACAGCCCTATGTAGGCGCATGTCTCATAGCCTATCTTCTCTGGGTCTATGATGAACTGCGAGCCTTTGAGAATGCCTATGGATGTGAGTTTCTGAATACGTTGGTGAATGGCTGCCCCACTCACGTTGCAAGCGCGAGCCACCTCAAGGAATGGAATGCGCGCGTCGTTTTGGACAAGCGTCAATATTTTCTTGTCTAAAGCATCTAATGTTTGTCGTGCCATATTAATTTGTTAAATTTGGGCACAAAGTTACAAACAAATCTTTTGAATTACAACGATTTTTGCTGATTTTTCTTATAAATTATTACTTTTGCACGAAAAGTTGCTGCCCGAGATGCCGTTTCCCGCCGCCATCACCGTTTTTCGACCGCCGAATAGTTTATACGGTAAGCTTTTGCCTTCCGCAACGACTGCTTCACGTCGCTGATAATGCCTACGTGCGTGCTGCGGTCTGCCTTGATGGAAACCGTCATCTGCTGCTGGTCCTCGGGCGACATGTGCCCACGCTCAGCCGAGACATAATCAGCCACGTCGGCAGGCGAGGCGAACTTGTCGTTGAGCTGGATACGCGTGCCGCGCCCGTATGCCTTCTGCAGGTCGGTGGTGGGCACACCTATATATATATAGGTAACGGCGGTCTTCTTCGTCAAGCGTGTAAGCTCTGTGCCCTGGGGCGTGCGATATTGCACCTTGACAGCCACTTTCTGCATGTGGGTGACTATCATGAAGAAGAAGAGAACCGTGAAAATAAGGTCGGGCAACGATGCCGTGTTGAGCCCCGGCACCTCATGCCGCCTGCTGCGCTTGAACATTACCATGTTTTAACTTCTAACTCCTAATTACTAACTCACCTGTATTGCTCTGCGATGCGCTGCGGGCAAGCGTCCCTTACCTTGTCTTTCTCAACCTGCGACAAAGCCGCGTACTTGCGCTTGTACAACCGCTGCGCCGTCTGGTCGCGCAAGGCGTTGTAAGCCGCCATCAGCTCATTCTGCACATGGAAATATGCGTCGTAGCTTGCGGCGGGGTCAGCATTGAGTGTGATGATGTGTCGCCTGCCCACCTGCCTGACAAACGTCTCCACGCGTTGCCGCAGCTTCCCAATAGCCAAAGGCTTGTCATCCACAAGCAAACGGTTGTCGGCAGTGATGCTGACGGACAGCGTGGTGCCTTTCGCCACAAACGACTCTTGCCGCTCCTGCCTGTCGGCGGGAGGCAGCTGACGCGTAAGCCCCTTGTCAATGTCCATGTTGGTGGTGACAAGGAAGAATATCAGCAGCATGAACGATATGTCAGCCGTTGATGTGGTGTTGAGACCTGGCACTCGATGCCCTCTACGACGTGCTATCATGGCTTGCGGATGGTTTTGTATGAGCCGAACAGCACGGCAGCTATGGCGATGGCTATCATCAGCAGCGACGTGCTGATGAACATGTCGGAAGCCTTCAGCCCCAACGAGTCGTCGTAAGTACCCCCATTGATGGTCATTGGAGCCGACGAGCCGAGAAGAAACGTGAGGAGCATTACGGTAAACGTGCCGACAGCCACAATAGTGCCTATCCTCCTCACAGGTATGTTGTTGCTTATGCGCTCACCCCTGCCCGTCGTCTTCAGCGACCTCACCACCGACCACACGGCAACGGCTACCGCCCCCACGAGCACAAGGATTGTGGTGATGAGCAGCAAGTCGGTGAAAAGAGGCGCATTGAAGTTGGGGTCCTCGTTGTATGGCTTGTCATAGCCTATGAGCCAGAACATGGCGAAGACCACGGCAATTAAAAGTCCCCCCAAGCTCCTCCAAAGGAGGGGATGTGAATTACGCGATTTCATGCCTACATTTATATATTTTGCCCAGAATTGCCCTTTATGTAGCCCACATCCCCTCCTTTGGAGGGGCTTGGGGAGGCTTTCATCTGATTAACTGTATCCAATAACGCTATCGCCGACTCCTCCATCTGCGATGTGAGATGGTCAATCTTTGAGAGGATATAGTTGTAGAAAAGCTGCAAGATAAGGGCTACGATGATGCCGAAGATAGTGGTGATGAGCGCCACCTTCATGCCCGCCGCCACGATGGTGGGACTGATGTCACCCGCCGTCTGTATCTGGTCGAACGCCATCACCATGCCCACCACGGTGCCGAGGAAGCCGAGCGAGGGAGCCATTGCTATGAACAGCGTTATCCAGGAGCAGCCTTTCTCAAGGTTGGCAATCTGCACCGCCCCGTAGCTCTCTATGCTGCGCTCAATGTTGTCGATACTCTCGTCGATGCGTGCCAGTCCCTGATAGCAAATAGAGGCAACGGGGCCACGGGTGTTGCGGCATTGCTCCTTGCCTCCCTCAATGTCGCCAGCCTGAAGCTTTGCGTCGAGGTCGGCCATGAACTTCTTGGCATTAATCTCAGAGAGGCTCAGGTAGATGATGCGCTCTATGCAAAACGCAAGGCCAAGCACAAGGGCAAGAGCCACAAACGACATGAACCCAGCGTTGCCCTCTATGAACTTCGTCTTCAGCGACTTGTAGATGCCCTGGCTTT
>CAZTUD010000014.1:0-22435 GCA_964616945.1 uncultured Prevotella sp.
CAAGGCGGCTGAAAAATCGCGTCATGCGCGCTTTGGTCTCGTAGCGCTCTTGCCCGAGCACCTCAGTCTTTACAAAATCGTGCTCGTCGCGTGTCATTCTCTTTCTCATAACTTTATAGTTTAATAATTACGTCCTGCCGGGTCACCGCTCCGCCACGCCGTAGCGACCGCCGTTTCGTGGCCGTTTTGCCGCTGCGCCGCGCCGACAAATCCGCACGCCGTAGCGGCACGGTGCTCACGTCGTGGCGACCTCGTCGTTACGCCGTAGCGAGGAGGCCGTCGCGGCGTGCGAATCTGGCGCCACGCCGCAGCCGTTTTCATGCCCCGCCGGGCGGTGACCGTCATCAGGCTCTGGTTACGTTTTCTTACGCTGCAAAGATAAACGTTAAAGTCGTAGGCTCAAAAAAACACGCCCTACTTTTATTGATTTTAAACATAGCGTGAAATGACATTTCTCATAATGACGCGGAAGTGCTAAAAATACACATGCCGGTGGCGAAATGGCCAAAAAAACATACGCCCGAGCCGTGGCAATGTGACATAAAAGCCGTAATTTTGTAAGACGTAAGAAAACATCAGAGACGCAATGGACTACTTATCAGTCATAAAGCAACCAATAGCCTCCGAGCTGAACGATTTCATCTCGCTCTTTGACCGCGCGCTGACCCATCAGGACGGGCTGCTGCAGCAGGCTCTCGACCACATACGCCAGCGCACGGGCAAGCGTATGCGGCCCATGCTCATCCTGCTCATGGCCAAGAGCGCGGGCGGCATAAGCGACGTCACGCTGCACGCCGCCGTGGGCCTGGAGCTGCTCCACACGGCATCGCTCGTCCACGACGACGTGGTTGACGAGAGCGCAGAACGGCGAGGGCAGGCCTCGGTCAACAAGCTTTACGACAACAAGGTGGCGGTGCTTGTGGGCGACTACATTCTCTCCACTGCGCTGCTCCACATCAGCTACACCCATAACGAGGTCATCGTGCGCTACCTCGCCGAGCTTGGCCGCACGCTGTCGAACGGCGAGATTTTGCAGCTCTCCAACATTCATGCAAAGGATTTCTCCGAGGAAGCTTACTATCAGGTCATCAAGCAGAAGACCGCTGCCTTGTTTGAGGCATGTGCCGCAATAGGCGTGCTGAGTGCGGGAGCCGACGAAGAAGACATTGACAACGCCAAGGCTTTCGGTCGCAACCTTGGCATAATATTCCAGATACGCGACGACATCTTTGACTATTACGACCAGTCGGCCATAGGCAAGCCCACAGGCAACGACATGGCGGAAGGCAAGCTCACCTTGCCAGCCATCTACGCCCTCAACACCACGCACGACTCCGAGATGATGCAGATTGCATACAAGGTGAAGGATGGCACGGTGACGAAGCAGGAGATTGTTCGCCTCGTGGAGTTCACCAAGGCAAACGGCGGCATCGACTATGCCGAGCGACGCATGTGGGAGCTGCATGCCGAGTGCATGGCTTTGCTGGAAACCGACGTTGAGGATGGTCCCGTCAAAGACAGCCTCAAAGCCTACCTCGACTTTGTGATTGAGCGCGAGAAGTAAGACATAGTACCCGCGTATAAGACATAATAACAAAAGAACATAATTCTTTTAAAGACATAGTAACACATATTGTTTTTAAGTTGTTACTATGTTACTATGTCTTTAAATATACTATGTCTTCCAAACGGTTACTATGTATCAGAAAGCCCAACCAAAGCCAAGGTAGAGGCCAAGGGAGAACTTGTGGAACTCGTTGCTTCCGTAGGCACGGCTTATGGCGTGCTTGCCGCCGAAGTTGAACGCGGGGTTAAGGCCGCAACGGAAGAGAAAGCCGTGGCGGGACACGTGGCGGTAACCTATGTCGCCAAAGAAATAGTAACCGAACGTGTTTTCCGTCCTTCTTCGCGAGTTGAGATAGCTTATCCAAGCCTGTCCGTTGCCGTTTTCGTCAAACTCCACGCCCATCCCCGACGCATTTGCCGGCATAAGCGACGGGTCGTTTTCGTAGCGGTTGTATTCGTCCATCGTTATGTTCTCGCTATATACCGACCACTCCGTAATGTGCTGGTTCACGATGCCGAGGCTTGCGCCAAGCCCAAGCTCCAGGCTGTTCCTGCGGTTGCCCACAAGATAGTTCACGCCCACGGGCACGGCCCAATAGCGTTCGTCGTCGCTCCCGCTTATGAAGTTGTCGCTGTTCGAGTAGGCGAAAGCCATTCCCGCACGCCAGCCCCAGTGGGTGTGGTCGTTGAAGCGTGCGTCGTAGGTAACGCCCGCCATCGTGGAGCCGCCAAGAAGCTCAAGGTAAACGGCTCTTGGGATTTGAGAATTGAGCGTTGAGGTTTGAGATTTATGATTACCTTCTTCGGGTTGAAGATTGGAAGCCTCATTTTCCGCCGTCATTGCCACAGGCAAGCAAAGGGCAAGAAGTGAAAAGAAAAGTTTTTTCATGGTTTTATTTTGCTACTTGAATAAATGTAATCTTGTCGAAGATGTCGCCAGCGGTGACGTTGACCTCAAGAGTACGTTCTTTATCACTGCCGTTTGGCTTCATCGTAACCTGAAGTTGTGAGCCTGAACATTCTATCTCTGCCCAGTCGGTGCTGATTTTATGCGGGTCTTCAATCATGTAACCTGTATAATGTTGTCCGGTGGGATCTTCTATCTCATTAACATACGAGAGCCAGATACTACCGTAGTTCTTGCAGTGCAGGACGGTGGAGCTTCCCTCTACGGGCACGTTCACCACGATGTCCTTGTTTTTTGAGTAACCCGACCATTCCATCGGATCCCAGTCGCCTTCCTTTTCATCGCCACAGGCGGCGAAGGAAAGCGTCATGCCCATAAGGGCAAAGAATAAAAACAATTTTGTCTTCATAATTATGTCTTTCTGTTACTATGTCTTATAACTTACTCTGTCTTTATTTCCACGTCCAATGTCTCCTCTATCATGTTGACTATCGTCTGCAGGCTGTCGGCATGGAAGTCGGCGGTGAGCCGCTTTAGCTTTGAGATTTGAGGTTTGAGGTTTGAGCTTTGGTTGATGCCACTGTCGTCCAGCACAAGGCGGACGCCATAATAAGCCGACAGGTCGTGCAGCACGTCGGGCAGCGGAGTATTGTCAAAGTGGAACTCGCGGGTTGCCCACGCCGTCATGTTCTGTGAGACGTTGGCGATGCGCTTAGGTTGCCCATTGCCAGTCATAGCAGCCCCCTGACCCTTGTGCAACACAATATTTGCGGAATGCTTGTTGGTTGAGGCAAACGATACACTGCCCTCTTCCACATACACGGAGACAGCATCCCCCTCCCCTATCGGGGAGGGCTGGGGAGAGGCTTCGTCCACCATGAGCCTTGTGCCTATGTCCTTTATGATATAATTCTCGTCCTTTATCGTAAACGGATGGCTCGCGTCGTGATGGATGTTGAGATACGCCTTGCCAGTAAGCTCCACTTCACGGCAGTCGCCCTTGTATGAGAGAGTGGAGTGCGGCGCGAGCGTCACCACCGTGCCGTCTTGCAAGGTAAACGTGCGTATGGAGTCTGCAGAGGCAAACAGCCTCTCCCCACCCCCTCCAAAGGAGGGGGAGAAAAACAGCAATGCCCCGCCGACAAGCAGCACGGCGATGGCGGCGGCAGCAAGCCATTGAGCTTTGAGCTTTGAGTTTTGAGCATTGAGCTTTGTCCCTCGGGCCTTTTGTAGTGCGGCATGGTACGCCGACTTGATGTCCAACGCGCCGTGGCGGTAGTAGCGGGCGACAAAATCAAGACTTTTATTCTTCATAGCGGTGTGCGTTAATCCATTCGGTGTACGAAACATTCCAGCCTCCCACCACGCCAAGGCCACCGCTGACGTTGCTTGCCGTTGGCATGAGCTGCGAGAGACCGTAGTGGGCGAGGTCGGAGTTCTCTATGGCGTTTACCGACTTCAGGAAGTTGTAGTATTCGGGCGTGAGGTGCAGCAACTCAATACGCTCCTCCACGAAGAGATAGGAGCTGCGCCAATCACTGTTGTATCTGTTGAGATGCAGCGCATGATGTTTGCCGTTCACGGCGGTGTCGTCAAAGATGTACAACCCGCCGAAATAGTCGTCAGAGAAGCCGAAGAAGTCGTCGACGTTGGTCTTCGACATAAGCAGTGGCTCATTCTTGGTGTTGATGTTGGGATAAAAATACGTGGAGTCGGTGTCGAAAACGTATTTCATTCCCACCCTCACAGCATAGTAGTCGCGGGTGGTGGCAGGGTCGGTGAACGAAGCCGTGAGCTGGTCGTATTCCTCGGTTCTGTCAATGTCGTCGTCATAAATGTTTACGATGCGGTGATTAAGGTTGGCTACTGCCACGGTGTCAGGAATATGAGTCTCAGCCGAGGCAGTTGGCAGACCGTCGGCAGAGACGGCAATGGCAATCTTATCGCCAGCTTTCTGCCCGCCGACGACATAATAATATCCGCCACCGATGTTGGTCACGCTTCTCTGCGTGCCATTGACGCTGTAGCTTATCGTGGCGTTGTCGATGGTGCGCAGCCTCACGGTGTCGCGGTATTGCTTCACTGGCAGGCTCTGGCTGACGCTTATCCACGTGGTGTCCTGCGTCGATGGGAAGCAGTAAACCACAAGCTTCGGATCGTTGCCGGCATCGGGGAGGCTGATGTCGTCCTTGCACGCTACGCTAAAAAATAATGAAGACAGAAGAAAAAGCAAATATATTTTTCTCATCGATTAGAATTTTATTGTGTATGAGCATGATGGGATAACTGGCACGAAGGCCTTATTCTTGATTATGAATCTGCCGTCGTGGGCAAACTTGTAGTCCACCCACAGCGAGTTGAGGTGGCAGTAGGCGTTGTAAAGGCTGAGGTTCCACACGCGCTCGTGGCCGTGCTTGGTGGTGTGGCGGAAGTCGAAGCCTATGTCGAGGCGGTGGTAGGCGGGCAACGAGAGGTTGTTGGGCCTCTCGAAGATGAATTCCTCGCCCGCGTCCCAGTTGCTCGTGAGCCACTCTGTGCTGATGCCGTCGCGGTGCGCCAGCCCGTTCACAGTCTCCGCAATCGGTGCGTTGTCGGGCACGCCCACCGGCATTTTGGTGTATTGCGTGGGCATGGTGATGTGGTTGCCCGTATGGTAACTCCACACGGCAAACATGGAGACCTTTTTCGAGATGTTCCACCGCGCCGAAATGTTTATCTTGTGGCGGTTGTCGAACTTGTCGTAATACCACGCGGGGTAAAAGTCGTCGAACTTGCGCTTGTTCCACGACAGCGTGTAAGAGCCTTGCAGCAACAGGTTGCGGGTCTTGTAGGTGGCGTCAAGCTCCAAGCCGTAGAAGCGTCCGCGCCCGTCCATCACCACGTTGTCCCAACTGTCGGCGGGCGGCTCCAGGCCAGTCCACGAGCTGTATTGCAGCAGATGGTGCGACCATTTGTAGTAGCCCTCAAGCGACAGCAGCCAATGGCGGTTGGGCTGGGTATAGGCTCCTATGGCGAACTGCTGACTCTTCATTGGCTTGAGCCTCGCTGTGGTGGGCACCCAATAGTCGGTAGGCAGGTCAAGCACCGAGTTGCTTATCTTGTGGACGTACTGCGTCATTGAAGTCCATGAGACCTTGAATGACAATATCTTAGATACTTGATACTTCATTGCCAGACGTGGATCAGCGGCGGTAAACAATTTGAGGTTTGAGGATTGAGATTTGAGGTTTTTGA
Source organism: uncultured Prevotella sp. (assembly GCA_964616945.1). Lineage (GTDB taxonomy): Bacteria > Bacteroidota > Bacteroidia > Bacteroidales > Bacteroidaceae > Prevotella. The sequence continues at coordinate 5,708 of CAZTUD010000014.1, forward strand.
TTACAAAAATGGAAGCGTTGAGGCCCGCGTTGAGACTCCAGTGGTCGTTTATGGTCATCTCGTCCTCCACGTATGCATTCCACTCGTGGGCCGCAAGGCGGTTGTGGGTCGCCACGATGGTGGTGTCCACCTTGTTTTCGTCGCCATAATAAGAGCGGTCGTCCTTGGTCTGAGGGTGGAACTTGTGCCACGTGTAGTCGGTGCCGAAGCGCAGATGGTGGTGCGGCGAGGGGCGGAAGTCGAACACGGCGCGGTAGCCCAAGTCGTTGATGGTGGAGCGATAAACGTGGCTGAAGTGGTTGGTCTCGGTCTCCTTGCCGTTTTCGATGGTGCCCTCGTCCTCAAACTCACTGAGCTTGGAGCGGTTGTGGGTGTAAACGCCAGTGAAGTTGGCGAAAAGGCGGGGCGAGAACTGATACTGCCAGTCGAGCGCGACGTTGAGGTTGCCCCACGAGTATTGGTTCTTGGTGATGTCCTTGTCGGTAATTCTGCCTTCGTCGTAGGTGTCGTTCCACGTGTCCTTCGTGTGCAGCTTGTCCTCGCCAGAATACACGCTCAGGGCAAGCCGCGAGCGGTCGGAAAAAATGTTGGTAACCTTGGCGTTGAGGTCGTGGAAAAAATAATAAAGGCTTATGTCGTCGTCATCCTTTGAGTTATTGCTGTTGTAGATGGCGAACACCGGGCGCGTCAGCAGGTCGAGCCACGAGCGGCGCAGCCCGAAGTTGAACGATGTCTTGCCCTTGCGTATTGGTCCCTCCACCTGCACGCTGCCGTCCAAGAGGCCGAGGCGGTAGGAGCCGTGAAAACGCTGGAAGTCGCCGTCGGCAGTGCGCACGTCAACCACCGACGACAGTCTGCCGCCATAGCGGGCGGGAAAGCCGCTCTTGTAGAAATCGACGTTCTTCACCACGTCGGCATTGAATGCTGAAAACAGGCCGAGCGTGTGGTTTATGGAGTAGAGGGGCGTGCCGTCGATGAGATAGAGGTTCTCGTCGCCCCCGCCACCGTGGACGTAGAGGCCGCTGGCAAGCTCCACGCCCTCCGCCACGCCGCTGATGCGCTGCAGCGTCTTCACCACGTCGGGCGAGGAGAGAAGCGAGAACTCCGTCTTTATGTCGCCGCGAGAGAGCGACCGCTTGCCCGTCTGCGTGTTGACGAGCGGCGAGTTGAGGTCGGCAGTTACCACCACCTCGCCCAAGCTGGCGTTCTCCTTGAGGCTGAAATTCTCCTTTTTGTCGCCACTGAGATTGACGACTTCCTTCTTGTCCTCGAAGCCGAGATAGCTCACGCGCAGCTCATGCCTGCCCTCGGGCAGGGTGAGCGAGAAAAAACCGTAGGCATTGGTCATGGTGCCCTGGCGCGTGGTGAGGTCATAAACAGTGGCGTTGACAAGTGTCTCACCGTGGCCGTCGCTCACGTAGCCGCTTATTGTGTGCTTTGAGGATTGAGGTTTGAGGATTGAGGTTTGAGATTTGAGGGATGGTGGTTGTGCCCCTGATTTTGAATTTTGAATTTTGGATTTTGAATTGCCTTTCAGCAGCACGTATTTTCCCTTCAGCTTGTAGTCGATGCCCGTGCCGCTGAAGAGCGTCTTCAGGGCCTGCCGCAGTCCCAGCTTGTCGAGGCTCGCGCCCTTGTAAGGAATGTCGGTCTTGATTGACGAGTCATAGACGAAGCTCACCTTTCGCGTCTGCTGCATTCGCAGCATCTCGTCCTTCACCGTCCTGCCCTGCGCCGCCGCCACTATGGGCATGGCCATGAACAAGGCAAGGAACATTGTTTTCAACAGTTTCATTTTCTGCGTCTTTTTGTCTTTCTTTGTACGGGTGTTTTTATTTTTTTTACCCTTTTACCCTTTTACTTTTTACCTTTTCCTCCCTTCCTTTCACCCGTATGACGCAGAAAAACCGATTTACCCCCATCGCGAAAACAACTTTTTTTTCATTGAATTGCGGCTTATCTACATTGCGTGACGGTCGTCATTGAATTGCGTGACGGTCGTCATTGAATTGCGTGACGGTCGTCGCAGAATTGCGTGACGGTCGTCACGGAATTACGTGACGGTCGCCACGCATTGTAATTGCGCCGCAAACCAAGGCTACAGCCGACTGAAATAGGTGATTATTTCCTCCCACGTCTTGAAATCGTCGCTGCCAAGCTGTATGACGGTGCAGAGCATGTTGTCAGCAGGCAGCGCGTCGATGTAGAAGTCGCCGTAAAGCAGCTGTTTCTGGTTGGTGTAGATTATATGGTCGTGGGCGGGCGTTGACAAATACTGCTCTATCCACGAGGAAGCCGCGGCATAGTAGCCGTGGTCGTTGGTTGGCGACGGGCAAACAATGAATACTTGATATTTCTCTATGAGATATTTGAAAGCCTTTTGCAGGCTCGGGCGGGGCGGCAGGCCAGGTTGGCCGAGGCTCAGGCAGTTGCTGTCGATATAGACAATCTGCCTCTCGCGCCCCTCCTGTCGGTCGTCAATCCAGCGTATCACCGGCACCACGCCGCCGAGGAAGCCCTTGTCGTCCAAGCGGTGGCCGCCGTGGAAGTGGGCTGCCTGCGGATAGTGGGCACGGAAGACATCCCATGTGTGCACCAAGTTGTCCTCGTCGCCGAACAGCCCCCACACGCGCCGCTGCTCCTTGGCTTTCTCCTTTGGCGGCATCGCCTCAAGTCCGAGGAAGCATTGCTCCGTCATCTCCTTGTATTCCTTTTCCAATGCCTTTGTCACCAAAAACTCCGTCTCCCCGTCCTGGCGCGGGTTTTGCCAAAGCTGCTTGCCCGTAAGCCCATGCTCTTTCATGGTCTGCGCCATTTCGAACGCCGGGTTGACGCAGATACGGTCGAAGCCGTAGAGCATCTCGGTGTACATGCCGCCCATCGACGTGCCTATTATGAGGTCGGGCTTCTCCTCGGCGGCTTTCTGCCGCAGCAGAGCCATGCCGTCGGCGGGATGCAACGGTATGTCGTAAGCTATGACCGTGGCGTTGGGGAACGTCTGCCGGATGAGCCTTACCGTGCCAGACGATGCCGCCGAGCCGAAACCGTGGTTGTACATTATTTTCTTGCCTTGCATGAGGTCAGGATACTGCTTTACATACTGATTTTCCATTCTTTTACATCTTTTCTTGCAAAGTTAATGATTTTTTGCTCATTCCTTTACCTTTATTTGCTTATTATTTGCCTCTTATAATGAAGAATTTCATTAACTTTGTAAAATAGATATTTTTTGCAAAACAGATAATAACCAAACGGAAAACTGATATGGACAAGAGAATTATTATGCTTTCTGCCGTTGTCTCTGCGGTCGTGAGCCTCAACGCCGCCACGCCAAAGAAACAGGCAGCAGCACCTGAGCCCATGCCGACCTGGACGGAGTGGCACGACTTGCAGGTGAACGAGGTGAACCGCTACAAGCTCCACACCAATTTCTTCGCATACGAAAACGAGACGCTTGCCAAGGGTGGCGACATAACGAAGTCGGCCAACTACCTCTCGCTCGAGGGACCGTGGAAATTCCTCTGGGTGGAGAACGCCGACCAACGGCCAACCGACTTCTACAAGGCCGAACTCGACGACTCGGCGTGGAAAACGATGAACGTGCCGGCCATCTGGGAGCTTAACGGCTATGGCGACCCCGAATACCTTAACATAGGCCTCGCCTGGAGGTACATGTTCAAAGGGCAGAATGTTTACAACGGGTGGAAGCCCGAATACGCCCCGGAGAACGCCACCACGACGAGCGTGCCGGTGAAGGACAACCACGTGGGCTCCTACCGCCGCATAATCGAACTTCCCACCACATGGGACGGCAAGCAGGTGGTGGCCCACTTCGGCTCGGTAACCTCAAACATGTATCTGTTCGTGAACGGCAGCTATGTGGGCTACACCGAGGACGCGAAAGTGGCGGCTGAGTTCGACATCACCAAGTACGTGCACCCGGGCAAGAACCTCATCGCTTTCCAGACTTTCCGCTGGTGCGACGGCTCCATGAGCGAGGACCAGGATTTCTGGCGGCTCTCCGGCGTAGCACGCCAGTGCTACCTTTACACCAAAGACCCGACAGTGCAGGTTGAGAACCTGCGCATCACACCCGACCTGGAGCACAACTACAGCGACGGCGAGCTGCTGATAGACGCGTTCGTGAAGGGCAACCCCGTGATTGAGTTCCGCCTGCTCAACGCCAACGGCACGATGATAGCGAAGTCGAACGCCGACTTCAACCGCCGCACAGAGGGCACGGCGCGCTTCATGGTGCGCAACGTGAAGAAGTGGACGGCAGAAACACCTTATCTCTACACCCTTCTCGCAATAGTGAAAGACCGCAAGGGCAACACCGTGGAGGTGATACCGCAAAAGGTGGGCTTCCGCAAGGTGGAGATAAGGGACAAACAGCTCCTCGTGAACGGCCAGCCCGTGCTGATAAAGGGCGCCGACCGCCACGAGATGGACCCCGACGGCGGCTACGTGGTGAGCGTGGAGTGCATGATACAGGACATAAAGATTATGAAGCGGCTCAACATAAACGCCGTGCGCACGTGCCACTACCCCGACGACCCGCGCTGGTATGACCTGTGCGACGAATACGGCCTCTATGTTACCGCAGAGGCCAACCAGGAGGGGCACGCCTTCGGCTACGACACCAAGAAGGCGGAGACGTACAAGGAGCAGTTCGCCAAGCAAATTCTTGAGCGCAACCAGCACAACGTGGAGATGCAGTTCAACCACCCGAGCATAATAGTGTGGAGCCTTGGCAACGAGACATGCGACGGTCCGAACTTCACAGCCGCCTACAACTGGATTAAGAGCGTTGACCAGAGCCGCCCCGTGCAATTTGAGCGTGCTGAAGTAGATGGAATCAACACCGACATTGTCTGCCCGATGTATGCAAGCGTGGACTGGTGCGAGAAATACTGCACAAACCCGAAGTCGCAGAAGCCGCTCATACAGTGCGAGTACAACCACACTATGGGCAACTCTGGCGGCAATCTCAAGGAATATTGGGACCTCATTCGCAAATATCCGATTTACCAAGGCGGCTACGACTGGGACTTCGTGGACCAGGGTCTGCATCGCAAGCCCCACTTTGACGCATCGCGCACAGTCGCCGATTATGACGCAATAACCGCCAAGTATGAACCAGGCACGGGCAACATGCCGCCACTCTACACCTATGGCGGCGACTACAACAAGAAAGACGCGTCGGACAACAACTTCAACTGCAACGGCATCATAGGCCCCGACCGCCAGCTCAACCCGCACGCCTACGAGGTGGCTTACCAGTACCAAAACATCTGGGCTGAGCCTGTCGACCTTGCCAATGGCAAAATTTCGGTGCGCAACGAGTTCTTCTTCCGCAACCTCAGCAACTTCAAGCTCGTGTGGACGCTTGTACAAGATGGCAAGGCCATAAAGAATGGCGAAATTGACGACCTGAGCGCAGCCCCGCAGCAAACCGCAACATTGGCGTTGCCTTACACGGCTCCCGCCGACGGCGAGGTGTTTCTCAACATAGAGTTCAAGCTGAAGAACGCCGAGCCGCTGATGGCGGCAGGACAGACCGTCGCCACACGCCAGCTGCCAATCAACGAAGCTACGCCTACGACATACGCCGAGAATGCCTCCAATGAAAAAATCAAAATCCAAAACAAGAAGAATGAGCCGCAAATTGTGATAACGTCTGAACAGGCCAGCATAGCGTTCGACAAGACAACTGGCTTGCTGACGCAATATGTTGTAGGCGGCAAAAGCATCCTCGGCGAAGGTGGCACATTGAAGCCCAACTTCTGGCGTGCCGTAACCGACAACGACATGGGCGCAGGCTTACAGAAGAAGCTTGCCGTGTGGCGCACACCGAAGATGACGCTGACAAGCATCACTGCCGTAAAGGACAAGGAAAGCAAGGGCACGGCATGTACGGTCGAAGCAAAGTATGACATGCCAGAGGTCAACGCCACGCTCAACATAACCTACCATGTCTATGGCGACGGCGCAATGGAGGTAGCCCAAACCATGCGCAAGGCCACTGCCGATGCCAAAGCTCCAGATTTGCTGCGCTTCGGCATGGTGATGGATTTGCCCTACGGCATGGACAAGAGCCAGTATTATGGCCGCGGCCCGGTGGAGAACTACAGCGACCGCGACGGCGGACAATGGATTGGCATCTACAGCCAGACCGCCGACCAGCAGTTCTATCCCTACATCCGCCCGCAGGAGACCGGCACGAAGAGCGACATACGCTGGTGGCGGCAGACAGACACCGACGGCTTCGGCTTCAAGGTGACTCCCGTGGGGAGCTTTATGGATGCCTCAGCCCTCCACTACAACATCCTCGACCTTGACGAAGGGCCGGAGAAAGGCCAACGCCACCCACAGGACGTGAAGAAGAGCAAATACACTGAGCTTGCCATCGACCTCGTGCAGCAAGGCGTGGGCGGCACCGACAGCTGGGGCGCACTGCCCTTGGAGAAATACCGCGTGCACTTCGGCGACATGACGTTCAAGTTTGTCATACAGCCGTAACTGCTCCGCGAATAAATAATACCTACATCGAATTGCCCGAATTACTCGAATTGTGAGCACACAAATTCGAGTAATTCGGGCAATTCGATGTAGATTGTCAATCTGGTTTATTCTTCAGGAAGCATTACCACGCTCACCTTGTTGGCCCCGGCGAGGAACTCCTTGACGAAAGCCGAAATCTTTTGCGGAGTCTGCGCCTCCACAAGGCTTGCATAGCGGGTGTGATTGTCCTGGTTCATCAAATAATTGTCCCAAACTACGTTGCTCCAGTAGCCGTTGGTCTTGAGCGCACTGTCATACTGCTTTAGCATGAGCTTCTTCACCTTGTCGAGCATCTCAGCGTCGCATGTCGTGGCGAGATTCTGCACAGCCTGATTCATAATCTTCAGTGCCTCGTCTTTCTTCTCAGGCTTCATGGGGCAGAAACCAGCGAGCTGTGCCATGTGGTAGCCGTCGTCGCTGAGGCTCATGCCACCCTGCGCACCTGCAGAATAGGCGGCGCTGGCCTCCTCGCGAATTTGCTTCAGATAAACCATTGACAGTATCTGCCCGGCGATGTCGGCCTGTATGCTGCGCTCCTGCGTGTAAGGCAGTTTGGCGTTGAGCCACATTATCTGAGCGTTTGCCTTCGGCGTTTCCATCTTGCGGTAGAATGTCTTGTCCACGTTCTTGTTGGTGGGATAAGTGGTGCGCTTGCCCGCCACGTTCTTGCCCTTCGAGGGCAGCGAGCCGAGATACTGGCAGATGAGCGGACGTATGGTTGAGTCGTTGTAGTTGCCGAGAATCATAAACACCCACCCATCGGCGTTTGCCGTGCGCTCCTTTGCCATTTGCAGGATGCGGTCGTAATTGATGTCTTTCACGTCCTTGAGCAGGAACGGCTGCTGCCGCCAGTCGCCCGGATAGAGCGTCTTGGTAACGGTGTCGCTGTAGGCAATGTCGGGGTTCAGCTCACGGTTCTTCAGCCCGACCTCATATTGCTGTATAAGGCTGTTGAATGAATCGGTGTCTTTCTTGATATTGGTGAAATAAAGATATGTGAGCTGCAGCATGGTCTCGACATCCTTCGGGGTTGAGCTTCCGCCTATCGACATGCGGCGCTGGTTCATCTTGAGCGTTGCGTTGGCAATCTTGCCTGCGAGAGCCTTGCCAAGCTCGATTGACGAGAAGTCGCCCAGCCCGCTGTTGTCGATGACGGTGTTGAACGCCGAGAGGTTGGCGAAGTCGGCCTTGCCGTAGTTGCTTGTGCCTGAGCCTCCCACGCCGCTCATCGTCACCTGGTCCTTCTTGTAGTCGGTCTGCTTCAGCAGCACGGTGACGCCGTTGGAAAGCTTCAGAATGTTGTAGTCGAACTTCTTGCTCTTCTTCTCCGACACAATCTTGCCCGGCGTTGGGAGCGTCTGCATCAGCGGTTCGTTCTTCACATTGTCAACATACGGCTCAACCTTGGCAGCGCGTGCCTCGTGGACGGCGCCAAGCAGTTGGGCCTCGGTGGGATAAACCGCGCCTTCTTTCTCGTTGTTGAAGTTGAGTATCACGAGGTTGGTGTCGCTTTTGGCGTAAAGCTCAGGCAGAACCTGATTGACGACCTCAAGAGGGATTTGCGGCACCATTGCCTTCATCATCTGGTATCTGTACTCAAGGCTCGGCATAGGCTCGTTGGTGAGAAACCATCCGAGAGCCTGGTTGTAGAACGTGCTGTTGGGGCGCTTGTCGCGGGCCTCCCACATCTTGTCGAGCGACGAGAGCATGTTTTCCTTGAAGCGTGCGTATTCGGTCTCGGTGAAACCGTAGTCGGCAGCCTGCTTCACCACCAAGAGGGCGGCTTTCAAGGCCTCCGCACTCTTGCCCATGTCCTTTGGTACAACGTTGATAGACATTGCGTCCTTTGTCTTCGAGAATACGTATTCGCCGTCGTCGGCTGACGCTCCCACGAAGGGGCAGTCGGCCTTTTGCGCAGCCTCGGCAAAACGTGTGCCGAGCATTCCGAAAGCCGCTCCCTTGACATAGTTCTGCATGAGGTAAGGCAACTGCTGCTTCAGACTGTCGGGGAAGACATCGTGCTTCATCATCAGCGAGATGGATGTCTGCTGGAACTCCTTGTCCTTGTCGATAATTACTATAGGCTCGGGGTTATCCGGCACTGGCTCGTCCACAATCTGGGCTTCGTTGGCTGGGTTGTCGATGCCGCCGAAAAGCTTCTTTATCTGCGCCTCAGTCTTGTCAACGTCAACGTCGCCGACCACTATAATGCCTTGGTGGTCGGGGTGATACCATTTGTGGTAATAATCCACCAGCTCCTTGCGCTTGAAGTTGTCAACCACCGACATCAGGCCGATGGGATAACGCTTGCCGTATTTCGAGCCAGGATAGAGCTTCTCAAGGTTGCGCTCCAACATGCGGCTTTGCGCCGACGTGCGCATACGCCACTCCTCATGTATCACGCCGCGCTCCTTGTCAATCTCGTCCTGCTCGAGCAACAGCCCGCACGACCAATCGCGCAGGATGAGGAGGCAGGAGTCGAGTGTTGACTGGTTCTGCGTTGGCACGTTGTCGATGTTATAGACAGTCTGGTCTATTGCAGTGTAGGCGTTAAGGTCGCCGCCGAATTCGATGCCCTTGGAGCGACACCATTCTATGAGATCGTTGCCCTTGAAATGATCCGAGCCGTTGAACGCCATGTGCTCCAGGAAATGGGCGAGGCCGCGCTGGCTCTCCTCCTCCTGTATGGAACCAACCTTTTGGGCGATGTAGAAATTGGCACGGTGTTCGGGCCAATTGTTGTGACGGATGATGTAGGTTAGTCCGTTGCTCAATTTGCCGATACGGAATGCCGTGTCCACGGGTACAGTCATGCTGGGCATCTGCGCGCGCACCAACGGTGCGGACAGCAGAAGCAACATGCCGACTAATAAATGTTTGACTTTCATAAAAACCAATTAATAGTAATGTTTAGCTGAATGTGGGAGCAAAAATAATAATAAACGAAATTATATACAAAATTCTCACAACCTTTTTGCCCCCTTGGGCAAAAGAATTATGAGAATTTTCAAATCAATTACGAATGTTTGCAAATTATTTCCTGTATTTGCAGCAACTGGGCAGCTTGTTATAGACGGCGTTGGGAGCCTTGTAGTTGCCAGCGTCGTGCCCCACGGCAGCAATTGCTTTCTGTATCTTGTCAACGCTTGTCTTGCCGCTGTCGAAGACGACACTGCACTTTTGGGTCTTCTGGTTCCACGCAGCCGTCAGCACCCCTGGCACTGCCTTGGCGGCTTTCTGTATGCGAGCCTTACACATCTCGCATTCTCCACCCACCACAAAAGTCTTCTTTACGGTCTTTGCCTGAGCCGACACTGCTATCGACATAATGGCGACCAACATTAGGATAATCTTCTTCATGCTTATACTTCTATTTTATTACGATATTTCTCCATCGTGTTATAAGATTTGGCAAAATTAAATATTTTCCATTACATGGCAATCAGTTTTTTGTTTTTTTCCCGTAATTTTGCATACGGTGTAAATCCAATTAAACTACAAACATTTCCCATAGGCATGGTAAACAAAATTATAGGCTATTTCCTGCACAATCGCATCATATCATTGTTTGTGTTGATAGCGGTCATCCTCGGCGGCCTTTCCACCGCTCCGTTCGACTGGGGAACAGAGAAGATAATACCCCGCGACCCAGTAGCCGTTGATGCCATCCCCGACATTGGCGACAATCAGCAAATCATTGCCACCGACTGGATGGGGCATTCGCCAATGGACGTGCAGGAGCAGATAACCTATCCGCTTACCACCTCGCTGCTTGGCATACCAGGCGTGAAGACCATCCGCTCGTCGTCAATGTTCGGCATGTCGTTCATCTATATCATTTTCAACGACGGCATTGAGTTCTACTGGAGCCGCTCGCGCATACTGGAGAAACTCAACTCGCTGCCGTCAGGCCTACTGCCAGACGGTGTGAAGCCAACCCTCGGCCCTGACGCAACCGCCTTGGGGCAGATTTACTGGTACACACTTGAGGGCCGCGACCCGAAGACAGGCAAGCCCACGGGCGGCTGGAACCCGCAGGAGTTGCGCACCATTCAGGATTATTACGTGCGCTACGGCCTGTCGTCGGCAGAGGGCGTTTCGGAAGTGGCGTCGGTGGGAGGCTTCGTGAAAGAATATCAGGTAGACCTCGACCCAGATGCCATGCGCTCCTACGGCCTTAACCTCATCCAAATAATGAAAGCGGTGAAGAACTCCAACATCGACGTGGGAGCGGGCACAATGGAGATAAACCAAGCCGAATATCTCATTCGCGGCCTGGGCTACGTGAAAAAGCTTTCCGACCTTGAGAATGCGCCCATCACCTCGCGTGGCGGCATGCCCGTGCGCATAAAGGACGTGGCAAAAGTCTCGTTCGGCCCTGGCGACCGTCGTGGCGGACTTGACAAGGAGGGACAGGAGGCCGTTGGGGGTGTCGTTGTGGCGCGTAACGGCAGTAACCCGATGCAGGTAATAAACAATGTAAAGGGCAAGATAAAGGACATGGAGAGCGGGATGCCCGAGAAGGTGTTGCCCGACGGCACCCATTCCAAGGTCACCGTGGTGCCTTTCTACGACCGCACGCGTCTCATAAAGGAGACCATAGGTACGCTCGAAAGCTCTCTGACCCACGAGGTGCTTATCTGCATAATCGTGGTGCTGATACTGGTTCTCAACTTCCGCGCGTCGGTAGTCATCGCCACAATGCTACCCCTTGCCGTGCTTTCCACATTTATTATAATGAAATTATCGGGCATTGAGGCCAACATCGTGGCCCTGTCGGGCATTGCCATTGCCATTGGCGTTATGGTGGACGTGGGCGTGGTGTTCATGGAGAACGTAGTGCGGCATGTGCAGAGCGAGTGCCGCGACCAGCAGACAGGCGAAGTGGTGTGGCCGCGTGGCAAAGCTCTTGAAAATACCATTCTCTCGGCAGTAAGTGAGGTCAGCTCGGCAGTTATGACGGGCATGGCGACGACCATCATATCCTTCCTGCCTGTGTTCGCAATGCAGGCGCAGGAGGGCAAAATGTTCCACCCGTTGGCTTTCACCAAGACTTTCGCCCTGCTGTCGTCGTTGGTATTGGGACTTGTGATACTCCCCACCCTTGCCTACTGGATATTTTCTTTGCGCTTGCCACAAAAATGGGCATTGACAGTATTCAAGAAAAGGCCGACTCCACAAACTGTAAAGATTGGACAGTGGAACATCCGCCTAAACTATATTCTGCTTGGAATAATAGTTTTGTTCGCCACCTACATCCTTACCGAGCATTGGATGCCGCTCACGCCCAAGAACGGAATGTTGGTGAACATGGTGTTTGTGCTTGCCATTATTGCCGTCGTGCTGTCGTTGCTGTGGCTCATGGTCATCTATTATGAGCGCATACTGCGGTGGTGCCTCAACAACCGCTGGAAGTTTATGATGATACCACTCACTACCCTCGCCTGTGGCGGCTGGGTGTGGTACCACACTGGCTCGGAATTCATGCCAACTCTCGACGAGGGCACATTCATGCTCATGCCCACCTCCATGCCCCACTCTGGCGTGGAGCAGAACCTGCGGCTGTGCCGCCAACTCGATTTAAGGGTGAGCCAAATACCCGAAGTGGAGAGCGTGGTGGGCAAATGGGGGCGCGTAGAGTCGGCTCTTGACCCCGCGCCGATACAAATGTATGAGACAACGGTGAACTACCGCCCTGAATACATGCTCGACGACAACGGGCAGCGTGCCCGCTTCAAGACAGACAGCCAAGGCCGTTTCGTGCTGAAGGGCGGCAAGACCTACGACCCCACAAAAGGCTTCCGCGTCGTCCCGCACGACTCCCTCATACCATCAAGTCGAGGCGAATATCTGCGGCAATGGCGCAACGAGATAAAGACAGAGGACGACATTTGGGCGGAAATTGAGAAGGTGAGCAACCTGCCTGGGCTGACCGGATCGCCAAAGCTTCAGCCAATTGCCACCCGTCAAGTGATGCTCTCAACGGGCATGAAGGCTGCGATGGGACTGAAAGTTTACGGCCCCGACTTGCCAAGCATTGAGAAAGCGGGCTTGCAGATGGAGAAAGCCTTAAAAGAAGTTCCGCAGATAAACATGCAGTCGGTCTATTACGACCGCGCCGAGGGTGCTCCTTACATCGAGATTACTCCCGACCGCGAAAAGCTTGGCCGCTACGGCATACAGCTTGGTGACGTACAGAGCGTCATTGAGACGGCGATAGGTGGCATGAGCGAGGGCACGACCGTAGAGGGGCGCGAAAGGTTTCCTATACGCGTGCGTTATGCCCGTGAGCTGCGCGACAATCCTGACGCTCTCTACAGCATTTTGGTTCCCGCAGCCGACGGCACACAACTGCCGCTCGGCCAGCTCGCCGACATAAAGTTTGTGCCAGGAGCAGGCATGATTTCGTCAGAGAACACATTCCTGCTCGGCTACATCACTTTCGACAAGGCTCATTCTGCCGATGCCGAGGTTGACGTGGTGAACGCCGCCAGAAAGCACATTGACGACCTCGTGGCGCAGGGCAAAATAAGCCTTCCGAAAGGCGTGAGCTACAAGTTCGCCGGAAGCTACGAGCAGCAGGTCCATGCCGCAAAGCGGTTAAGCATAGTCATCCCCATTGCCCTGCTCCTCATCCTGCTCATACTCTACTTCCAGTTCAAGAGCGTCACGGCATCGCTCATCCATTTCTCTGGTGTCTTCGTGGCGTTTGCGGGCGGCTTCATCCTGATGTGGCTTTACGGGCAGCCGTGGTTCATGGACTTCTCAATAGCGGGCATCAACATGCGCACACTTTTCGGCATGGGGCAAATCAACCTGTCGGTCGCCGTTTGGGTGGGCTTCATCGCGCTATTCGGCGTTTCCACCGACGACGGCGTGCTGATGGGCACCTACATCCACCAGACATTCCAAAAACGGCATCCTGACACGCGCGAGGGCATTAAGGAAGCCGTGGTGGAGGCCGGCAAAAAGCGCGTACGCGCCGCCTGCATGACCACAGCCACCACACTCATCGCCCTCCTGCCCGTGCTGTCGTCAACGGGCAAGGGCAGCGACATAATGGTGCCAATGAGCATTCCCACGTTCGGCGGAATGCTCATCCAGACCATGACCATGTTCGTGGTGCCGGTATTCCAGTGCTGGTGGAGGGAGAGCGCATTGAAAAAAGTTACGAATTAGAAATTAGGAGTTAGGAGTTTTAAGAGATATGAACAAGCATTTGAAATACGGTTGGCTGTGCGGCGGGTTGTGCCTTGCCTTTCTATGGCCGACTATGACATTCGCATCGCCCCTCCCTGAAAGGGAGGGGATGGGGGAGAGGCCAGACAGCCTCACAACCTACATTGCCGCCGCCATACGCAACAACCCGGCAATGATAAGCCAATATAACGCCTACAAGGCGCAGGTAATGGAAGCCTGTGGAGTCGGTACTCTCGGCGACCCCACGTTGCAGGTGGGCGTTTTCCCCAAGGCGATGCAACACGTCAACGGCAAGCAGATTGCCACGTTCACCATAATGCAGATGTTTCCGTGGTTTGGCACGCTGAAAGCCGGGCGCGAGAACATGGAATACAAGGCCGAAAGCGCATACCAGAAGTTCCGCGCCGACGGCATTGCCCTCGCCTACGACGTGCAAAAGCAATGGTACGCCATTCTCGCCACGCAGGAAAAGATTAAGGCGGTGGAGGGAAAAACAGCCTTGCTGCAAGACATCAGGAAGCTGTCGCTGCTCACTTATACGACGCAGGACAGAATGAAAAACTCACGTATGAGCGACCAGTTGCGCATTGACGCAGAGGAGGAGGGCCTCAAGGAGCAGGCCAAAAGCTTAAAGGACCAGCTGCGCTTGCAAAAGGAGCAGCTCAACATCGTGATGCATCGCGACGCAAGTTCGCCGCTCGTCCTGCCCGACAGCATCACGCTTAGGGAAATGCCCGCTTACACTCTTGACGACATTGAGCGCGACGACCCGCTGTTGCAAAAGGCGGTGGCCGACGGCAAGGCGTTTGAGGCACAAAAGAGGCTTGCCACTAACATGGGCAAGCCGACAGTCTCGGTGGGCTTGCAATACATGCTCAACGGCAAGGTTGAACACCCCATGATGGACGACATGAACGGCAACGACATGCTCATGCCGATGGTCACAGTCTCGTTGCCCATATACCGCAAGAAGACGAACATGGCGAAGAAAGCGGCAGACCTGAACAAGGTGAGTGCCGGCTACAACTACGCCAGCCGTCAGGACGCAATCAAGAGCGAGTTCTTGAGCATACAGCAACGAGCCAGCGACGTGAAGCGCAAGGTTGCGCTCTACGACAAGGAGGTCGTCCTGCTCGACCGCATGCTCGCGCTGATGAACAACGAATATGCGACAGGCACCACGTCGCTGACCGACATAATAAGCACCAATCGCCAGTACATAGACTATGCGCTGAAGAAGGCCGAAGCCTATGCCGAGTATAACACAATAGTTGCGGAATACGAAAAAATGGCGAGCCGCTACGACTTTGCGGAAAGATAAGAAAGCCTCCCCAAGCCCCTCCAAAGGAGGGGATGTTGATTACATAAAAAGCATAATGAAAACATCGGATAATTCAAAGGTAAAAAGAGTGTGGTTGGGTAGCCACCAATACATTGTAATAATTGTTGCCCTTGCGGCCGGTATTGGTCTCGGTTATTTGCTTTTCCACCAAAGTTCAAATACACAGGTCCAAAGTTCAAAGGCAAAGACCATGTACACCTGCTCTATGGACCCGCAAGTGCGACAAGACCATCCAGGCAAGTGCCCCATCTGCGGCATGGATCTCATTCCCGTGGGCGGCAATACGGCAAAGGAAACCTCAACTGAGATGGACCCGAACGCCATAATGTTGAGCGACGAGGCTATGGCTCTCGCCAACATCGAGACGCAGGTCGTGAGCACGGGCAACACCACCAAGGAAGTGCGCCTATTCGGAAAGATACTGCCCGATGAGCGGCTGGAGCAGGTGCAGAGTGCCTACGTGGACGGGCGCGTGGAGAAGCTGTTCATCAACGCCGTGGGCGACCGCGTAAGCAAGGGCCAGACACTCGCCGTAATCTATTCGCCCGCCCTCTACGCTGCTGGGCAGGAGCTGGTGCAGGCAATGAGTTTCCCCAACGAGGCGCAGCGCAAGACGCTCGTGGACGCTGCCGTGGAAAAGCTCCAACTGCTACAGATTGACGATGCACAGATACAGGCCATAATGAGAAGCCGAAAGGCATCGCCCTACGTCTCAATCCGCGCCAACACGAGCGGAACGGTGGTGGAGAAGAAAGTTGAGCAAGGCGACTACGTGAAGCAGGGTCAGCCCGTGCTGAAGATAGCCAACCTCAGCCGCGTGTGGGCGGTGTTCCAAGCCTACGAGAGCGACCTGCCGTTCGTTAAGGCAGGTTCAACGGTGCGATTCACCTCTGAGGCCATGCCTGGCCGCACGTTCACGGGCAAGGTAAGCTTCATCGACCCCATGCTTGACGAACAGAGCCGCACGGCTGGCGTGCGCGTGGTGATGCCGAACCCCAGCGGCATCTTCAAACCGCAAATGATAATTTCCGGCAACGCAACAGTCACGATGAACGGCTACCACAACGACGTGGTAGTGCCCAAGTCGGCGGTGCTATGGACAGGCAAGCGCAGTGTGGTCTATGTGAAAGACGAGGGCTACGACCAGCCAACGTTCATGATGCGTGAGGTTATGCTCGGCCCCAGCCTGCCCGATGCCTACGTCATAACCGACGGCCTTGCCGAGGGCGAGGAGATTGTCACCAACGGCACCTTTGCCGTGGATGCTTCCGCCCAGCTGTTAGGGAAGCGAAGCATGATGAATCAGTGAGGGAGAATGACGAATAATTAATGAAAAGTGATTAATATTCTTGCGATAACATTTTTTTCGCAATCCCTTACACGTATGTCAAAAATATTTCCTATATTTGCCACCAGAAACAATAAAAGCCTTTTGGCATTATGATGCAGGAACTCATAGACACGCTCCACAATGAGCAATGCTCGCTTGTGATACTCCACGACGGGCACATACGCACTTTCGAGGGGCACGGCGTGCGCCGCCTCTACAACATCATGAACGACGAGCCAGAGCTGCTCTACGGTGCAAAGCTTGCCGTGAAAGCCGCAGGCCGCTCCGCCGC
>CAZTUD010000015.1:0-21088 GCA_964616945.1 uncultured Prevotella sp.
CATAGTGTCGGATGGCATTACTGCCTCCGATTTGTGCTTTCAGGCAGCGCAAAAGTTGATGGACGATTTGGGTTGGGAGAAAGACGTCATTGACGCAATATGCTTTGTTACACAGACCCCTGACTACATAAATCATCCAAATTCTTTTGTAATTCACGATTTGCTTGGTCTGAAAGAGGATTGTATGTGTTTGGATTTGTTCCATGGCTGCCCTGGATGGATAATGGGACTTATGACAATATCCTCAATTATCAACCAGTCTGGAGGAACCATTAAAAGAGTTCTTTTGCTTGACGGCGACAATGCAACTCTTAATACAATTCCCTTTTATGACCATGAGAAAAAGCCTCTTCACGGAGATTGTGGAACAGCAACAGCTTTGGAATATGAAAAGGCTGCAGCTTTAATGGATTTCGATTTTGGAACACGAAGTGAGGACGGTAAGAGTCTGATAATACCACAAGGCGCATCACGCCATCCATACACTCTTGATGAATACAAGGAACATTTAGATTTATTGAATGGTGAGAAAAAGCCTTGGGACAGCGACATGGACGGCATGAGCGTATTCTCGTTCGGAATATCAGTTCCGCCGAAGAGCATCAAGCAACTTTGTGAGCATTTTGACATAAGGCTGGAGGATGTGGACAAAATAGTCCTTCATCAGGCGAATGCTTTCATGCTCAAGAAGATAGTGAAGAAGCTGAAGGTTGAACCGTCGAAGGCGCCAATGAGCCTCCGCGACTACGGCAACACCACAAGCGCCTCCATACCGTTGACGATAGTGTCCCAATGTGGAAAGGAATATTCCACCAGCCGTCAGAAGACAATATGTTGCGGCTTCGGCACTGGGCTTTCGTGGGCGACAGCCTATTTCGAAACTGACAACATCGTCTGCCCGGACGTGATAGTATAAAATAAAAATTCATCATTGCAAAAGTTGCAGGAAGATATGGCTTCTGTTCAAATAAAGAAAGTTGGTCCTGTTTCTGATACAGGTGTAATAATAGTGAATGCCATGACATTGGTTATCGGTAAGCAAGGTTCTGGCAAAAGCACTTTTATGAAGATACTATGCTTTTGCAGATGGTTGGAAAAGACTGTTATGACTTCTGACAAGGATGTCGTATCTTCATATACACACAACAGGCGTTTCATAAGGGAGATGAAGTCCTTTGACAGGTTCAATGACTTGTATTTTGTTGCGGACAGCTATATCCATTATGATGGGGATGCCATAGAGGTTGTTTATAAAGGTATGGACAACAATGTGAGCATAGTGCGCAAGGCAGGATTCGCTTCGCAAAGATACAACACGAAGTTGTGTTTCATACCTTCGGAGCGGAACTTGCTGTCCGTCATAAGCAATATCGACAAGAACTATCGTTCGTCTTCCCGGGACTTGTTGTTCAACTTCCTGTTCGAATGGGATGAGGCGCGGAGCAAGTACACCTCCGACAATGCCTTGCGGCTATCAGCCTCTGACAATATAGAATATGTCAACGACAATGGGATTGACACTTTGCGTCTTGTCAAGGAAGGCAAGAGCTTTTCCCCATTCTATGCCTCAAGTGGCGTACAGTCGGTCATGCCGTTGGATGTCATGGTGGATTATATTTGTGGATTGGTTGGAAAGCCGGCGAGTGTCACAAAACACGAGTTGACAAACACATTGTTACAGATACTACAAGGCAGTGGTGCGGATGTTACGACCATGTCGCATGGCGAATTGGCTGACGCGTTAGCCAGAAATTTTGCTTACCAGTCAGTGCAGTTGTATATAGAAGAGCCGGAGCAGAACTTATATCCCAGTGCCCAAAAGACACTTGTGATGAACATTGTCAGGAAGCTGTGCGAGGCCATGAGGTCTGGATCCCGCCAGAGCGTTGTAGTAATGACTACCCATAGCCCTTATGTCCTTTCAGTACTGAACGTCCTAATCCGTGCTGCGCGGTTGGTGGAGACGAGGCCAGACAGAAAGGATGCGGTATTTGACGGTGGTTGCCTGCTTCCGGCAAATGGATATTCAGCTTATTATATACAGGATGATGGCACATTCAAGGACATCATGGACAAAGAGCTGCCTATGATAAGCGGGAATGAGTTGGACGGAGTGTCTGATTGGGTAGAGGAGAAAGTAGCAGAAATAAACAGTTTGCTTTATGGCGGGGAATAAAAACCAGGTGCAGGCATATACAGACATATATGTGAAGCTGTCAAGGCTTTATCGCCCTGAGGCGAATCTAAAAGTGAGGGCAAGCTTGGTCTCGCCTGTGGAAAGAGGCAAGCAATACCATCTTGATATAAAGGATGGGAAGCCGTCGTGTATGTTCCAAGTAGATGGATACATCATCAAGACGGGGCAAAAATGCGACCATCTGGCCCTTGTACAAGATAAAAGCGAGGATTGGACAGAAATCTTTATAGAGCTGAAAGGAACAGATACCCGCCATGCGATAGTGCAGTTGAGGGAGTCGCTAAAGCAACCAATCTTCAGACATGGCTCCGTAAAGACGAAACTGGCAAGGATAGTGGCAACGTCTTTTCCCTCAAACAGGTCAGACGTTGAAATGGAAAAGGCGAAGATAGAGTTTCTGAAATCTTTTCATTGTGAATTGCGTGGCATGAAAAATGGCCAGAAAGATAAAATATAAATTATGAGTATATATAATCCATTCTCCCTTGAGGGGAAAAACATATTGATAACAGGCGGCTCGTCCGGGATAGGACGAGCCACCGCAATAGAGTGCTCAAGACTTGGGGCATCAGTGACAATAGTCGGCAGAAACGAAGAAAGGCTTGCCGCAACCATTGCCGAAATGGACACAAGCATCGGACAGCAGCATCAGTCCATCATTGCCGACCTCACGACAGATGAGGGCATAGATGCCATCATAGACAAGAAGAACGTTTATGACGGCGTTTACAGCAATGCAGGCGTTGGAATTACAAAACCAATAAAGTTTATAAGGGAAGATGATTTAGAGAGAATATTTCATTCTGATACATTCTCGCATGTTCTTTTGGCCAAGTCATTGTTCAAGAAGAAGCAACTTCGTAAAGGAGCCTCATACGTTTTGACATCAAGCCTTGCGGGTAGTTATGGGTTTGTTCCAGGTAATTCTGTTTATGGGATGGCCAAGGCATCTATTGACGCTTTTACTAAATATGCAGCAATTGAATTTGCATCAAGTAAAATACGTGTAAATTGTGTTTGTCCTGGTATGATAGAAACTCCTTTTACTGCTCCTACTGGCAGTGTGACAAGGGAAGAACAGTTAAAAGACGCAGAGACGTATCTCCTCAAACGCTATGGCCGTCCCGAAGAGGTGGCCCATGCCGTGGCATTCCTCCTTTCCGACGCGTCGTCATTCATAGACGGAACTTCAATAATCATCGACGGCGGCTATACGGCAAATCATTAAATCGTAGCAAGTGTGAACCATGAATATTAAAACAATAACAATTATCAATTTCAAGTCAATCGGACACTTTGAATACAATAGTTCCGACAGATTGGTAAATGTGTTTGTCGGTGACAATGGGGCTGGCAAGTCAAGCGTGCTGCAGGCCTTGAAGATACTATATTCATGGTTCGCTGCAAGAATAAGAAACCCGAAGGGGAATGGTTTGGCCATTGGTTATGAAGACATCAAGAACGGGGAGGATTACTGTTTCCTAAAAATCATTGTGACGGATGGAAATAAAGACATAGCGTGGCAACTATATCGGCAGCGTCTGACATTCCGCGGCAAGCCCCTGTATAAGACCAGCCTTGCGGAAATGTCCGAGTATGTCTCGTCCCTTGTGATGTATGGTAGTGGCAATCCTGTCCATTGGCCTGTTATGTCTTTCTATGGAGTGTCGCGGAGCATCTCCAATCCTCCATTAAGGATAAGGAAGAGACATAAGCTTGAGGCACTGGACTTATACGACAGGGATGCCATAGAGGCTGGCTCCAATTTCAACGCTTTTTTTTACTGGTTCAGGGAAAAGGAGGATTTGGAAAACGAAATGCGACTCAATGGTGACGAGCATTACAGGGACAAGCAGTTGGAATGCGTCAGAATGGCGATAGAAAGAGTATTTTCTTCCTTCTCCAACTTTAGGGTAAACCGACGCCACAAAAGTTTCGAGATAACCAAGAATAGGGAGGTATTCAGATTCTCACAGCTGTCAGATGGCGAGAAATGTTACTTGGGCTTGGTTATGGATGTAGCCAGGGTACTCGCCATAACTGCCAAGGACGCGGATTCTCCATTGGAAAGTTCCAATGTAGTATTGATAGACGAAGTGGATTTGCATCTTCATCCCAAATGGCAGGCAAGAGTGTTGGACAATTTGCGTCAGGCTTTCCCCCGATGCCAGTTCTTCATAACCACGCATTCACCTTATGTCCTTTCTGATGTCGACACGGAGAAAGACAATCTTTTCAAAGTGAACGAGGGCGAGATAGTGAAAGAAGAAGCTAACACATACGGGAAGACCGTGAGCGAAATACTGCTCTATGACTTCGACCAAAAGTCATTGCGCAATGAGAAAGTCTCCGCCTTGCTATCGAAGGCTTGGGAAACGCTAAGGACAAGTCCTTTCGACAAGTCAAAGTTAGGCCGTTACATCCGAGAGTTGCGCAAATATATTCCCACAGATATAGAACTTGTGAAGTTGGACATCGAATATCGCAGGAAGGAGGCTGACAATGCTGAAAAGTAACAAGTCCTCTGCCCCGGCTATATTCGTTGACTATTTCAAGCACAACAAAACTTCTGTATGGGAAGACATTGATGGCTCTATAAGGAAGTCTTGGAGAGAGTACATCTTGAACCATGAGCAGAACGGGCTGAGTGCCTATACGGAGGAGCCTTGCGATGCGTCTCACTCCCATATCGACCATTTCCGTAGGCGCACTGACTTCCCAAAGCTGACATTTGAATGGTCTAACTTTATAGTTGATGGTGTTAATGCCAACTATGGGGCAAAGTATAAAGATGACACCGAAAAACATAAACGACCCGACTACAACATGTTGATAAACCCCGCAGCTGAGGAACCTCAATATTATTTTGAATATACTGGTGATGGAATGATTGAGCCGAGACAAGGACTGAACGAGGCTGAGAAGGAGAGAGCCATCTATACGAAAAACATGTTCAACTTAAATCATCCCGCCCTTGTATATAAACGGAAATTGATTTTCGACACATTTGCAGGGATAGGTGATAGCAGTGAGGCTGAAGATGCATCGAAATCTTTCATATCGTACGGCTTCCCATCGGTCGTCAACCAGATTCTCAGAGACAGAAAGAGACAATAACAATAACTAAAATATAAAGGTATTCAATATTAATGGCATATCTAACAATAAGAAAAGTGGCAATACGTGGCATGGCTGCGGCCGTGCCTAAAGATGTTGTGAACAATGTGGAAGCTTATAAGAAATGGGGCGACTACAGCAAGGTCGAAAAAATTATTGGCATTGAACAACGCCATGTAGCTCCTGACGACATGTGCGTGTCAGACCTGTTCTATGTCGCTGGTGAAAAAATAATATCTGAATTAAACTGGAAAAAGTCTGACATAGATGCTATAGTGGTTGTTTGTCAGGCGCCAGACTATCTCCAGCCTCCAACAGCTTGTATTCTGCAATACAGGTTGGGCTTGAGTGAGGACTGCTATGCGACAGACATCCCTCATGGTTGCTCTGGCTGGGTTTATGGCTTGAGCATTATATCATCTTTAATGCAAACTGGAGAGATAAGAAAGGGCTTGTTGTTCGCGGGGGAAACGACTACAAAGTTGGTGTCAAGGGAAGACAAGACAGCTTGGCCTCTTTTTGGTGATGCAGGCACTGTCACCGCATTAGAATACACGGGAGATGATAATGACTCTTTCAAATTTTGCCTAAGTACCAATGGCGCAGGCTACAAGGATATTATCATTAGGGACGGGGGGTACAGGCATCCCTTTAACGAACATACCCTTGACATGATTGATTATGGCGATGGAGTCATAAGGAATGCCAACCAAATGGCGATGGAAGGCATGAGCGTGTTTTCTTTCGCCATTTCAAAGGCCCCGAAGCAGGTTAAAGAGCTTATCTCACATTTTAATGTGGATGCCGCCTCCATTGACTATTATGTATTACATCAGGCAAACATGTTCATAGACGAGAAAATTCGGAAGAAGATGAAATTGCCAAAAGAAAAAGTGCTTTATTGCATTCAGGCGTATGGAAACACAAGCAGTGGCTCTATACCCTTAACGCTGGTTTATCAAGCCAAGGACATGCTTCAAGCCAAGCACCTAAAACTCATAGGGAGTGGCTTTGGTGTGGGACTGTCATGGGCATCAGTCTATTTTGAGACAAGGAATGTTGTTTGTTCTGACATAATTGAATTATGAGCTTTAATCTTGATTTCATAGGAAAAGTAAACCATATTGGCATAGCAACGAACAATATTGCTGAGACTGCAAGGTTCTATACTGCGATAGGATACCAAGAGGTTTGTGGTGGTTATGACCCACTTCAAGACGTATATGGCTATTTCTACGCGGCAGCGGGTATGCCTACTATTGAGCTGCTTGCTCCATACGATAGCAAGTCGCCTATAAACAATATACTAAGGAAGTCGGGTGTAACCCCTTATCATATTTGTTATGAAATCAACGTGTCTTTGGAGGAAGCCATTAAGGGCATGAAAGCAAATGATTTTATGCAAATATCAAAACCAACGGTTTCCGAATGCCTTGACAAGAACAAGGTTGTTTTCTTCTTTAATAAGACAGTCGGGATTGTTGAGTTAGTTGGGAAATGAAATTATGAGACGCTTAAAAGGAAAGAACATATTCATTACTGGTTGCAACAGAGGCATCGGCAAAGTTGCGATAAAGAAGTTCGCCGAGGAAGGGGCGAACCTCTATTGCGCCATACGCAAGGAGAACGAGGAGTTCAACAGCTATATAGAAAAGCTTGCCAAAGACAACGGCATACAGGCCTCGTGCTTGTATTTCGACCTCGCCGACGAGGATTCCATAAAGGCAGCGATGAAGGCCTTTGCCAAGCAGAAACCGAGGGTGGACGTACTGGTCAACAATGCCGGCGTGGGGGCGGGAGGCTTGATGCTGATGACACCAATGAAGCAGATCAAGGACGTGTTCCAGATAAACTTTTTCTCGCAGGTGCTTGTCACTCAGCATATCGCCAAGCTTATGATGAGGCAGAAGCACGGCTCCATCATCAACATGAGCTCAGTTGCGGGCCTTGACAACTATGGGGGGGTTTTTTTGTATGGCAGTACCAAGGCCGCAATGTCGTTGTTCACTAAGGACTGCTCCAACGAGCTTGCGCCGTTTGGCATACGCTGCAACGCCATCGCACCGGGGCTGATAGAGACCGACATGGGCGACGAGATGACGGAGAAGTCGCGTGAGATAATGCTCGACCGCTCGGTGATGCACAGGAAGGGCAAGCCGGAGGAGATAGCCAACTTGATGGTTTTCCTCGCTTCCGACGAGTCAAGTTATATAAACGGGCAAACAATAAGGATAGATGGAGGAATGTAAACTTATAGAGAGGCAGTGCTATGCCATGAAGCTCAAGGCTCTTGACATGGCATACGGCGTGGGGGCTTTCGGCTCTCACATTGGAGGTGGGTTCTCAGCAATGGAGCTGCTTGCCACATTGTATTATTATGCCAACGTCGACAAGTCTTGGAGAGAGGACAGAGACCGTATAATAATAAGCAAGGGGCATTGCACTTTGGCTTATTATACGGCACTGTGGCAGAAAGGCTTTATCCCGGAGGAAGCATTGGACACTTACGACAAGAACGGCACATTGATATATACCCACGAGCATGAGAACAAGGACTATGGGATAGAGTTCTCTGGTGGCAGTCTGGGCTTGGGACTGTCCTACGCAGTTGGTGTCGCCCTCGGTTGCAAACGAAAAGGATTGGGCAACAAAGTGTATGTACTTGTTGGCGATGGTGAGCTTGACGAGGGAATATGCTGGGAAGCGATTATGTCTATAGCCAATTACCAGCTGGACAACATGACGATTATCGTTGACAGGAACAAATACCAGTCGGACGGTCTCACAACTGAGGTTATGAACCAGTTTTCCTTGGAGGACAAGTTCAAGTCGTTTGGCTTCGATGTTACGACAGTTGACGGTCACAATATAGAAGAAATAGCAAATGCCTTGCGCAACAACTATCCCGATGTGCCCAAGGTCATAATTGCTGATACCATAAAGGCGCACGGATTGTCTTTCTTGGAAAACAACAAGAAGTCCCACCAATGCGTATTGACAAAGAAAAATTACCAACGTGCCATAGATGAAATAAAGGAGGCTTACAATGGTGAAATATAATCCCAAAATGATGGCGATGTTTGGCCAGTCGGCAAGTATTTTTGGAATGGCATTATTGGAAATCGCAAATGGCAGGACGAATGTCATTGCGTTGTCAGCGGACATGTCGACAACTGCCGGTCTCGACAAGTTCAAGGCGGCTTTTCCTGACAGGTTCTACAATTTTGGCATTGCCGAGCAGAATATGGTTGGGGCTGCTGCTGGGTTGGCTTCAGAAGGATTCCTGCCAGTTTGCACCGCTCAGTCTTGCTTCCTTTCCATGCGCGATTTTGAACAGGTGCGTCAATATTGCGGATATATGGGCAAGAAAATAATATTTGTGGGGCTGCACTCGGGATTCTCGCTTGCTTTTTTCGGGAAAACCCATTTTGCGTTGGAGGACATTGCGTTGATGCGCTCCGTCTCTGGCATGACGATATATGCGCCTTGCGACGCAATGGAAGCGGTAAAGGCATTTGAGGCGGCAATCGACAATGACGGTCCATCCTACATTAGGCTCTTTGGAGGCACGGGCAGTTCTTCTGTCTATCCCTCAGACTTCGAGTATAAAACAGGGAAAGCAAACGTGTTGAGGGAGGGCAATGACGTGCAGATAATCGCTGCTGGCAGCATGGTGAGCGTTGCCTTGTCTGCGGCAGACATTCTTCAAGCTGATGGCATACATGCATCTGTCATCGACATGCACACCATCAAGCCCCTTGATGAAAATGCCATTGATTTGAATGCCAAACTTATAGTAACATTGGAGGAGCACTTCTTGACAGGTGGATTAGGCTCGGCAGTGGCAGATGCCCTTGCTTGCAGGAGCAATCACCCAAGGCTGTTGAAGTTGGGAGTTAAGAATCTTGATTTCCGTATCGGTGATTACAATTATCTTCTCAGCAAGACAGGCCTTATCAAAGAGAAGGTGGCGGCGGACATAAAGAAAGCGTTAACCCCTTTGACATAAAATATGTTATAGCGTTTGCCTAATTGCGGAATTCGCCTTACCTTTGCAAGGTACATTATGGTCGTGGAAGAACAATAACAATGTTGACTTATCTATACATAGACGGTTTCAAGTCATTTTGTGAATTCGAGATGTATTTCTCTCCGTTCACTGTCATTGCCGGAACTAATGCTTCCGGCAAGAGCAACCTTTTTGATGCCATAACACTGCTTTCCAGCTTGGCGAAGGGTATGCCTGTGCATGCGGCACTTCAAGACTGGCGGGGAGACGAGAGGGAGGTGTTTACGCTGTTCAAAGGCATTGATGGAGGAGAAAACCGTTCAAACAAGATAACATTGGTAGCCGAGATGCTTGTTGACAAAGAGCAAAAGGATCAGTGGGGGCAGGACTCGACGCTAAATTGCACACGGCTCAGGTACGAGCTTGCGCTCGAAAGCGGCGAGGGTTATGACGATGCCGAGATTACCCATGAGTCTTTACTACCAGTGTATAAACAGGACGACATCTGGGGAGGGCACTATGGCATTTACACAGACCACAAATGGTTGGTCTCAAAAAATAGAAGCCAACGTAAAGCATTCCTTTCATACGACAAGTATGACAATCGCGCCAATGATAACATCAATACAGCATTCGTCTATGAGGCTTCAGGCAAAAGAAGGGAGATAAAAACAAGCAAACCAAGCCTCACCCTTTTGAGCAGGTTTGACAACATAGACTATCCGCATTTGTTTGCAGCCAGACAGGAGATGGCAGACTGGCATTATATGCAGCTCAACCCCTCTGACCTGCGGCGACCGTCTGACGCAAAAACAGGTTCCGTTTTGACATCTACAGGAGGGAGCTTGCCATCTGCCGTGCAAGCCATGAAAAGGGACTATCCGTATGCTGTTCAGGATATGGGTCGAATGATAAACAAGTTTCTTCCAAACTATGTGGCCGTTGATGTAGTTTCGGACGAAGATAACAGAAAACTTGTCTTGACTTTGAAAGACAGGAATGGCTTGACTTTTTCCTCCCGTGTGCTTTCAGAAGGCACCTTGCGTATTATCGCATTGTGCGCATTGTCAGTGAATCCGGACTTCAATGGGGTGCTCTGCTTCGAGGAGCCGGAAAATGGCATTCATCCTTTTAGGCTTAAGGCTATGGCTGCCTTGATGAGCAACTTTGCGACAGATTTTAATGATTTCGGACAGAGGTTGAGACAAGTTATAGTTAATAGCCATTCCCCCTTGTTTGTGGAATTGGCAAAAAAGCTTGGAGGCAGGAATGCACGCTTCTATTTGTCGCGGATGGTAACACACATCGCTGGCAAGGGAGCCGAAAGACGACGAGTAGGTGCCACCAGGATAGTGCCTGTCCTTGGCAAGGGAGAACGACCAATAGGAGACATTTCCGACAGCGAACTGAAGCAGACATCTGTGTCGGCAGCCGATTTTTTGAAATTCATGGCACAACCTAACTGGGAGGAAGAGTAAAATGGCGAGCAGACAACTTTTCATTTCTTTCACGGGAGAGGGCTGCACCGACAATGAGTTCCTTATACCAATAATCAAACGCACCGTGGACGACTTGGTGTTTGAAAGGGGTGTGGGCGATATTGATGTGGATGAGATAAGACTGTTAAAGGTCAAGAAGACAGGAAAATCTTTTGCTGAATATGTCGTTGATGCCGCTGAGGAGGCATTGGGAAATGGTTCCCAACTGATGATTGTGCACTCCGATTCGGATAGGGACACATATGAGCAGAGGTATGAGCATAAATTTTTGCCGGCATACGAGGCGTTGAATAATAGCGATGATGACGAAGTAAAGGCGTTTGAGAAGAAATTGATTCCAATCATACCCATACGGATGATAGAGGCTTGGATGCTCGCCGATCATGATTTGCTGAAAGAAAACATCGGTACGCAGCTTTCTGATGCCGACTTGGGTATTAGTGGAGCTCCTGAAAGTATTGCCGACCCGGAAGCGATAAGAACTGCGCAAGCCAACCAGACATATAAACGCAAGACCAAGGTTTCCAGCATCAGTGAGCTGTACGGCTATATTGCAAATCAAATGGACATCAACAAACTAAAACATTTGTCTGCCTACAATAGGTTCGTGGGAGAATTGGAAAGAGGATTGAGATTAATAGGATATTTTCATTAAACAGTAACAAATAGAACTTATGGACATTTTAGACAAAGTAAAGGAGATTGTCGCAGAGACCTGCGAGGTAGAAAAGAGTGAGGTAACGGAGCAGTCGTCAATCGGCGACTTCGACACATGGGACTCGATGGCGCAGCTCGCCATCCTCAATTCGGTGGAGGAGGCATTCGACATCAGCTTCGACCCGGAGGAGATGATGGACCTTGAGGATGTCAGCGACATCGTGAAGGCGGTGGAGGAGAAGACAGAGTAGGAAACGGATAAAAAACAACTGGATAATTTGCTTCTTTATTGATTATTTCCTAACTTTGCAATGCATATTAAAAGGAGGTAATATGATAACAACAATATCTTCACAAGCAACAAAGTTAAGCACTGGGGATGCTCTATGGACACTCATTCAGGGGCAGTCAAAGGCTGTTCGTAAGGCTCTTACAGAGCGTTTACTTGCTGAACAAGAAGAATCGAAGGCTGCAAAGCAGCAAGCAATGGTTAGAGAAAGTCTTACTCGTGCATTTGATGAACTACATTCTGGCAAGATTCATCATGATGCCCGCAACCTCTTCAAGGATTGAGTAGTATGAAAGTAACTTTCGACTACCTTGACGAGTTTCAGCGCAATGCTAAATCACTACGTAAAAAATATCCGTCATTTGATAATGACTATAATACTTTTCTTGATGAATTTGAGAAAAATCCATTCTCTGGCGAATCTTTAGGTCAACATACTTACAAGACTCGTATGGCAATCGCCTCAAAAGGCAAAGGTAAAAGCGGTGGTGCCCGTGTCATAACTTATAATCTACAGCAGAAAGGAACGGATGAAATGGTAGTAACTACGACAAGTCAGAAATAAGTAACGTTTCAGACGCTTACCTAAAAAGCTTGATCGCACAATGGAGCGACCAAAGAAATAGTAGGTTCTTTTTATAGCAAAAAGATAACATTCTATAATCGTCGGATGTATGGCTAAAGACATCATGGAAGGATTGGGGAAATAAGTTACACGTGAGAGGAGCATTAATGTATGTCTATCGAGCAACAGATTTTTTATAACGCGAAGACAATGCCTGGCAAAGTGGCATTGGTTCAGGGCGACAACGAGGTTACCTATGCCTGTCTGTGGCAGCATATTGTTGGCACGGCAGAGCGGCTGAAGGCTCTTGGCCTCGTCAAGGGCGACCGCATAGTGCTCTCGGCAAGCAAGAGCATCGAGTTCGTGTATGCCTACTTTGGCGCACACGTCGCCGGGCTCATAGCCGTGCCAATAGACCAGGAGACTAATGAGGTTCGCCTTCAACGTATAGTAGAAAGCTCGAAACCGAAGATAATAGGCGGCGTATTGCATCATCATGGAGCCTACGAAGTAAAGCCGTTCGAGGAGATTTGTGCCACGGCGACAGAAGCAAAGGATGTCGTATTCCCACAGCCTGATGACATTGCCGACCTGCTCTTCACCACCGGCACCACGGGTTTGCCCAAAGGAGTGGCACTAAGCTATGCCAACGAGGAGGCTGCCGCCACAAACATCAACACTTTTATTGGCAACACCGCCGCCGACGTTGAGCTTATGGCATTACCCATAAGCCACAGCTTCGGCTTGGGACGCTTGCGCTGCGTGCTGCAGAAAGGCGCGACGCTCGTAATGCTCGGATCATTCGCATCGATGAAGAAGTTTTATGGCGAGATGGAGCGTTGCCATGTGTCAGGCTTCGGCAT
Organism: uncultured Prevotella sp.; assembly: GCA_964616945.1. GTDB lineage: Bacteria > Bacteroidota > Bacteroidia > Bacteroidales > Bacteroidaceae > Prevotella. Next base: position 13,197 of record CAZTUD010000015.1, read on the forward strand.
GGTGCCCGCCTCGTGGGCTTACATCCAGAAGATGAGCGGCGACAAAATCTCGCAATACGCCCAACAACTTAAATACATAGAGATAGGCAGCGCCTACATGTCGCCCGAGACGAAGCAACGGCTTGCCGACCTGTTGCCCACCACACGCATCTGCATGCACTATGGGCTTACGGAGGCTTCGCGCTCCTGCTTCCTCAATTTTCACGACGACAAGGCGCATCTCGACTCCGTTGGCAAGCCGTCACCGAACACAGACATAAAGGTGTTCGACACCGACGGAAAGGAGGTTGCCGACGGCACGGACGGCGAGATATGCGTAAAGGGCGGCCATGTATGCTCCGACTACTGGGGCATGCCGAAAGAAGAGTTTTACAAGGACTTTTATGGCGAATACTTCCGTACGGGCGACTACGGCCATAAGGACAAGGAAGGCTATGTCTATCTCGTAAGCCGCCTGAAAGAGATTATCAATGTTGGCGGCAAGAAAGTAAGCCCCGTTGAGGTGGAGGAGGCTTTGGACACATATCCCGGAGTTAAGGAGTCGGCTTGTGTCGGTGTCCATGACGATGTGCTTGGCGAGGTTGTCAAGGCATTCTATGTAGCTGATACAGACATTGACGAGGCTGCCGCACGCAAGTTCCTGTTCAAGAAAATCGAAGCATACAAGATTCCTGCTTATTATGAGCGGATTAAGGAGATTCCCAAGACACAGAATGGGAAAATACAAAGGTTGAAGTTGAAATAAAGATTGAAAGAATTTTATGACCAATATAGAGAAGCTGTTTGAACTACCGACATATTCCGATTCACGGGAGGCTCAAGATACTTTTATGGCGGCATTAAAGGATGAGCTTTCATTCCATTATGAGAACAACGACCTTTACCGCCAGTTCTGCCAGCGCAAGTGCTTCGACCCTCACGCCGATTTCAAGTTGGAGGACATTCCGCCCGTGGCGGTAAGCGTGTTCAAGCAGCTCGGCAAGGAGCTTGGCTCCGTGCCAAAGGAGGACATAAAGCTGACGTTGCAGTCGTCGGCGACAAGTGGCGTGCCGAGCAGCATTGTCGTGGACAAGGAGACCTCGCGCCGCCAGGCAAAGGCTATGGTGCGCGTCGTGGAGGAGTTCATCGGCAAGAAGCGCAAGCCGTTCCTCATCATGGACATCGACCCGCGCTCGCAATACAAGCGACTGCTTGGCGCACGCTTCGCCGCCGTAACGGGCTACTTGAAGTTCGCCTCAAAGGTGGGCTATTTCCTGAAGGTCAAGGACAACGGACTGTCCTATTTCGACGTGCAGGCCATGCACGACTACATAGAGACGTTGGGCGATGAGCCTGTAGTCCTCTTCGGCTTCACCTACATTCTTTACGCCAACGTGCTGAAAGGCATCGAGCAGGGCAAGGTGAGCGTGCAGCTGCCCAAAGGCTCGAAGGTAATCCACATTGGAGGCTGGAAGAAGCTGGAGTCGGAGAAGATAAGCAAGGAGAAGTTCAACCACGACCTCGCACAGTGCTTCGGCATTGAGCCGAAGGACATCATCGACATCTACGGCTTCACCGAGCAGATGGGACTCAACTACCCCGACTGTGAGGATGGCTGGAAGCACACTTCTGTCTATTCCAGGGTCATCGTGCGCGATGTAGCCACCCACGAGGTGTTGCCTGCCGGCAAGGAGGGTATGTTGGAGTTCATATCACCCATTCCCCATTCCTATCCCGGCAATGTGGTGCTGACCGACGACTTGGGAATGATTGACCCGGACTCGGCTCCTGGCGAGGTGCCAGGACAGAGGTTCAAGATTCTCGGGCGTGTGAAGAAGGCCGAGATACGCGGGTGTGGCGACATATTGTCGCAGAAGCTTACGTTTGTAAGGTCAGCCGACCACAAGAAGAAAGGCGACCACCTACAGGTAATCCTTCATGCCAAGCCTCTTGCGGCAACCGAGCCATTGGAGCAGATGCGTGAGATTGTCGCTGGCCTACGCGAGAAGCAGGCGTGGCTCTACCGGCAACCGTCGGATGCCTTGATAGGGCTCATCGCCACAGTTGCAAAGAAGTGGGCGGATGACAAGTCGCTCTATTTCCTCAAGGACAAGGGCTTGTTCTTCGTCTCGTCATGGTGCGACGAGCAGAACCTGCGGTCGATAGCCGCCAACGGCTTGCGTGGGAATGTTAAGTATGTAGATGGCTATCTGCCGTTTCCCGACTCCGACCATCACTTGCTTCGTGCCAACGCGCGTGGGCTTGTCTGCCACTGGCTTGCGGGCAACGTGCAGATACTCGGGCTTTTCGCGCTTGTGCAGTCTATAATAGCCAAGAACGTAAATCTCCTGAAAGTTTCCGCCCGCGACAATGGCGTGTTCCAGAGCCTGCTGGAATCGTTCAGGGGCGTGTCATACACTACGGCTGACGGACACACGATAACTGGCGACGAGCTGTTGGAAACCATCAGCGTGGTTTATTTCTCGCACGACGCCGAGGAGCTTGGCAAGGAGATGTCGGCCCAGGCCGACGTGCGCATAGCCTGGGGCGGGCAGACGGCGGTGACGACAGTTGCCAACTATCCGAGCAAGATAGGCGCGGAGACCGTAATCTTCGGCCCCAAGTTGTCGTGCGCTGTCATCGCCAAGGAGATGCTGACCGACGAACATACGGCGAAGAAGCTGGCGCGTCGCGTCTCTGTTGACACGAGCGTCTTCGACCAGACAGGCTGCGCCTCGCCACATAACCTTTTCATCGAAAAGGGCGGCAACGTAAGCCCGGAGCGGTTCACCGAGATACTTGCCGACTGCATGCACCGCACCGAGATACAAATTCCCAAACCCGTTGTTTCGGCTGAGGAGATTGCCGCCATACACAGCATTCGTGGCGTGTACGACTTCAAGGGCAAGGTGATAGGCAGTCCCACCATGACGTGGACGCTTCTCTTCGACGACCGCAAGGAGCTTTGCCCGCCAGTCTATAGCCGCACGCTGTTCGTGCACGAGGTCAGCAGCATCAACGACGTTGTGCCACTGCTCTCGCCCGACATCCAGACCGTAGGCATTGAGGCTCCCGTGGACAAGGCCGTAGAGTTCGCCTCCAAGGCAAATACAAGAGGCGTTGCCCGCTGTCCGCAGATAGGCCGCATGCTTAACTTCGAGATGCCGTGGGACGGCGTGTTCCTTTTAGACCGCCTCGTGCGCTGGAACACTCTGTTCGGGCCGCTGAGGTAGTATATTTCTAATTATAGACACAATATGACCAACATGTCAAGGAATTCAATGGGGGGGGGTAATTCCTCCGAGGTAATCCTGCCAGCAAGCCTCACCCTGTTTATTCTCATGCTTATGAATAAACAGGAGGTGAGGCTATGATTGGCAAAACAATTCATTCAAACTTTAAGGTAGAAAGCTATGCTTTGACTTCCTCTTGGAAAGATTTCCCGGAGGAAGTGAGGCTTCATGCCCAAATGTGTGGCATCGACTTGATGGCCGCGCTCATATTGGGCAGCTATGGCCGCCAGTTCTCAATAGGTGAGAAGGTGGCTTCGTGCTGTGGCATGGCGGGGGACATTCATGTTATAGGCAGCAGGCACGGGTATAACCTGCCTGGGGCGGCTGTCGTCATGGGCCATGCGAGCAACTCTTTTGACATTGACGATGGCCACAGGCAAATACAGGGCCATCCCGGAACTTCTTTCATTGCTGGTGTCATGGCCGCTGCCTACAGTAAAAACATTACCATACGCAAGCTGTTGGAGACATTGGTGGTTTGTTACGAGCTGACCATACGCTGGGCAATGGCGATGCAGCATCACTACCACTACCTGCACAGCACTGGTACCTATGGGGCTTGGGGCACAGCCGTGGGGATAGGTCGGATTTTGGGACTTTCCAAGGAACAACTCAACAATGCTCTCTCAATCGCAGACTACCATGCCCCTTTGACTCCCGTGATGAGGGCGGTGGAATATCCTTCCATGAACAAGGACGGCGTGCCATTTGGCGCGTTGGTCGGCACGATGGCTATCGTGGAGACACTTTGCGGAAGCACTGGCAAGACACACTTGTTGGAGTTCCCGGAATATGCCGATTATGTTGATGACTTAGGGAAGAAATACCACATTCTGGAATTGTATTTCAAGCCTTACACCTGTTGCAGATGGGTTCACCAGCCCATATGCGCCATCATAGACTTGAGGAGGAAATACGGCTTCACCCACGACGACGTGGCGGACGTAACCATCAGGACTTTCCGCTCGGCAACATTGCTCAGCAAGAAAGTGCCTGACGATACTGAAGAAGCTCAATACAACATAGCTTACCCGGTTGCCTGTGCCTTGGTGTACGGGGATGTAGGCTTCATGCAAGTGCGCGATGAGGCTCTCAAGAATGCTGACGTGCTGAGGATGATGAAGAAGCTGCGTTTTGTGGAGGACAGACAATTTGAGGCGCAGTTCCCGCAAAAGCGTTTTGCCTCGGTCAGCATCAAGCTGAACGACGGGCGTGTGCTGGAGTCGGGGGCATACGAGGCACCGGGCGAGCCGGACGACCCTGAGCTTGGGCTTGAATGGATAGAGAACAAGTTCAGGCGCATTACCGCGCCGATGCTTGACACTCAAGGGCAAGAGACTGTGATAGAGACATTCACCAAGCGGCACGATGCAAGGGTGCGGGATATTGTCGAATACTTGAATAACCAATTAAGAACAAACATATAACTTAAAAACCGAACAATGACAAAGACTGTATTTTTAACTATAACTGGAGCCGTGTCGGCGGACATTGCCATTAGGAGCTACCGCAGGATGGGCTTCAGGATTGTTGGCTCCGATTGCCATCCAAAGGAGTGGATTATCGGCTCCAACGAGGTTGACGCTTTCTATCAGGCGCCGCTCATATCCAATCACGAAGAGTATCTGTCTTTTGTCCGTGATGTCTGCCTACGCGAGAATGTGTCGTTCATAGTACCGTTTATTGACACGGAGGTTGACTTGTTCTCTGAGAACAGGGAATGGTTCGACGAGCATGGCATCGCCATCTGCATATCGCCTAAGGAGACGGTTGCCATATTGAGAAACAAGAAGCGGCTCGCCGACTTCATAGCCAAGGAGTGCCCAGAGATAAAGTCAATTCCCACTGAGATGCTTCGTGACATAAAAGAGCTGGAATGGCCTTTCCCCGTGGTTTGCAAGCCATACAACGGGCGCAGCAGCCAAGGCCTGCTCTATGTCCATAACCAGCAGGAGTGGGACAGTTTCCGCAAGACGGCAGACAAGGACTTGTATATTGTGGAGCCATTCATCGAGGGACCGGTCGTAATGGTGGAAATAGTCAGGCAGCCCGACCCGCACCGGGTGGTGGCGATGTGCAGGCGGGAGGTCATGTCAACGCCGCATGGCTTGTCCACGACTGTCTATGTGTTTCAGGACAAGTCGTTGGAGGAAAGGTCCAAGGTGCTTGCCGACAAGTTGGGCATCGTGGGCAACGTGAACTTTGAGTATCTTCAGGATTCGCAGGGTGAATACCATTTCGTGGAGTGCAATCCGCGGTTCTCGGCGGGCTGCGAGTTCTCCTGCATGGGAGGCTATGAATGTGTGGAGAACCACATCAAATGCTTCATGGGTGAGGAGATTGAGGAGTATCACTTCAAGCACGACATGGTGATAGCCCGCCGCTATGAGGAGGTCATTACGAGTGTCGGCAAGCCAGTGCCCTATTATAGTGAAACATTCCATTGATTAAAACAGATAGAATTATGAAAAGAGACCTGAGTTATCTTAAAAATTGCCCCATAGCCGTGCTTGGGGCCGGGGCCGTTGGCATGACGCTTGCGGCTGACTGCAAGTTGGGGCAGCCGTATCGTGATGTCCGTTTGTATTCGCGCAGTGCCCGCTCGCTTGCCTATATGGACAGGACTGGCATTGAAATGGACGGCATACAGCGCAACCTTTACGCTTTCGAACGGTCGGGGCGAGCGCATTTGGACATGTACACCACCGACATGGCTAAGGCGGTGGCGGAGCGAAACTGATATTGCTCAGTGTGCCCGCGCTGGCCCATGAGGACTATCTTCGCAAGCTTGTGCCACTGCTTGAGGATGGCATGGTCGTCCATACGTTTCCCGACAACTATGCGAGCTTCCTGCTCCGCAAGTTCATGCGCGAGGCAGGATGCACGAAAGACGTGATTATAGGCGGGTGGGCTTCTGCGCCATACGGCACACGCGTTGAGAAAGTGCAGAAGTTCTGGACCAACCACGTGGGCATAAAATACCGTGCCATCTCCCTGCGTGGCGCATGCCTGCCCATGACAGACATCGACGACTTCATGGAGTCGGCCAACTATCTGCCTTGTATGGACAGCGTGACGCAAGGCGACGGTCCGGTGCGTGGCGACACCATGCTCGACATAGGCTTCTCCAACGTGAACCCCGTCATCCACGTGCCAGCCTCCTTGCTTGGCGTGTCGAGCATGGAAAACTGGAGCCTTGTCTATGGCAACGCCCCTGATTCCTACTCCATGTACTCGCACGGCCTGTGCCCCTCAATCTGCCGCATACAATACCAGTTCTATATGGAAGAGGTGGCGTTGGCAAAGGCAATAGGCATAGACTATCCTAAGTACAAATACGAGATGTTCTTCAGCCGCCGCTCCATACTCACGCAGGAATACATGGGGCTTGACAAGGACGGCAACGACAATGTCGTGTTCCCGCTCGACAAGCCGTGCGACGAAGGCAACACGGGCCCCAACGACATCAACCACCGCTACATCACAGAGGACATACCTGTGGGGTGCAAGATATACCATGACCTCGGCGTGAGGTTTGGCGTGCCCACGCCCATCATCGACGCAATGATTGTCATAGGGGGTGGATTCCACGAGAAGAGCTATTTCAAGGAGACCAAATACAACCTCGACTACCTCGGCATAGGACACATGTCCAAGGAGCAACTGCACGACTATATATACAATGGGAAGTATGTGGAGTGACTGCGAAAGACTTTTACAACACCCCCTCTGTGAGTGGCGTATTTTCAATCAAGGAGCACTTTGCCCCGAAATACGCCATTCTCAGCGAGGGTTGCAACCTGTTGATAATAAGCGGCTTCCTAAATTTATACATTTCCCCTTATTTTTCTGCTCCTTCCTTGCGGCGCAAAGGTGCATGCCTTACGCCGCCAAGAAGGCTTCTTGCCGCCGCGAAGGACTCACCTTGGCGGCGTAAGGCAGGAGGCTTCGCGCCGCCGAGGTGACCGGTCGGTGCAGCGAAGCATCTTTTTTTGGCAAAAAATGGTCAAAGCCCCAAGTTTTCCACATTTTTCAGCCCCGTTTTGCCCCCCGCAGATTTTTGTCATTTTTCTTTATTAATCAAATTTAGTACGCATTTTTGCCCTTGTTTCACCCAAAAATACTTAACTTTGCAATATCATAACTATTAAAGGCAATGGGGAAGGTAAGGCTCATACCATACGGCATTTCAGACTTTCAGCAGCTAAGGAGGGAAGGCAAGTATTATGCTGACAAGACAATGTTCTTGCAGACGATGGAATTGACGGGCAATTTCCTTTTCCTTGTCCGTCCACGGAGATTTGGCAAGAGCATTTTCCTGTCCATGATGCGCTCCTATTACGACATAAACGAGGATGAAAGGTTCGACGAACTGTTCTCTGGGCTTTATGTCCACGAGCATCCCACGGAGAATAGGGCGAAATACCAAGTGCTTTTCCTTGACTTCTCGCAGGTGGGTGGCGACAGCCATACCGCCAGATTGCTGTTTGAGGACTATGGATGCGGCCAGCTGGACGACTTCGCAAAGAGATACGCGCGATGCTATGACAAGGATTTCACAGCGAAGATCCGGTCTTGCTACACGTTTGCCAAGAAGTTGAACCGCATACACAACTAGGC
>CAZTUD010000016.1:0-20830 GCA_964616945.1 uncultured Prevotella sp.
TGTCGAAGCTGTAGCCCTTGTTGGTGACGTCGCCGCCGTTGATGACGTAGCTGCTCACGCCGTTGACGGTGGATACGGTCTTGTTCATAAACGCGTCGTTTGTCTTTTTCCAGTAGACAGATGCCTCAAGGGCGAGGCGGTCGTGGAAGAAGCTTGTCTCCAATCCCATGTTCACCGAGTGGGTCTTCTCCCATTTCAGGTCAGGGTTGGGATGCCTCTCTATGGTGGACGTGTTCTGGTTGTAATAGGTGCTCATGGTGCCCTTGCGGATGGTCATCACCGGGCTTTCGGTGTCGAGCATGTTGCCCTGGAAACCGTATGAGGCCTTGAAAGACATGAAGTCTATCCAGTCGGCCTTAATCCAGTGGCCGATGTTGTAGCTGCCCGACACTGACCATATGGGCAGGAACTTGTCGTTGCTGCGGTCGCCGAACTTGTTGCTGCCGTCGATACGTCCGTTGACGTTGACGCGGAACTGGTCGCGGTAGGCGTAGGTCACGGAGAGATAGGCAGAGATGCTGTTGGTGAGGTTGTCGGTGAGCGTCGGCACGTTGCCCAGCACCCATGTGGCGTAGGCGGGGTAGATGTTCTTGTCGATGTCGCTGACGAAAGTCTCGCCACGGTCGCGGAAATAGCCGCGCTGTGTGGTGGAGTAGCTGCGGTACTTGTTGGAGTTTATCTCCAGACCGAACGTGGCATATATATTATGGTAGTCGTCGGTGCCGAAGAACTTGTTGGCATCGACCTGCAGGCGGCCGGTATAGCTGCGGTTGTTGGTCGTGGTGCGGTTAAGCTCGCCGCCCACAGGGGCAGTGGACTCCTCCGTGCGGCGTATAGTCTCGCCGTAGTTGCTGCGGCGCAGCTGTGCCATATGGTAAGTCTTCTCGCCCCACCAGTTCTCCTGGTCGGTGTTCTGGTAGGTGACGGAGAGTATGGCGTTTGCTTTGAGCCAGTCGGTGAAGGTGAACTGTAGGTTCGTGGTGAACGTCATCGAGTTGGTCTTCTGCCGGTTGTAGCTGTTGTCAAGCTCGTTGAGGATGTTGTAATAGTAGTTGTACTCGTTGCTGCGCTCACGGTTGTAATAATAGTAGCTGCCGTCGGCATTGTAGACAGGGATTGTGCGCGACGTGGTGTAGGCATAGTTGAGCGGCGCTATCTCGTCCTGGTAGTAGCTGCGGTTGGTGTGGTAGGCATTGAAGGTGAACGATGCCGTGAGCAGCTTGGAGAATGTGTTGTCGAGGTTCATGGAGAACGTGTACCGCTCGTTGCCGTTGACCTTTATCACGTCGTCCTCGTTGTTGTAGCCCAGCGACGCATAGTAGCGGCTTCTCTTAGAGCCGCCGCTCAGTGAGGCGGTGTGCTGCGTGGAAAATGAGTTGTGGGTCAGGATGTCGAACCAGTCAGTGTTCTGTGTCTCGGCCGCCGCCACCTCCTGTAGGAAGCCGTTGAAATCGGTAGCTCCAGAATAAAGGTCGTCGAGAGCCTTTTCATAACCCACGGTTGACATGTCGATAGGGTAGGAGTAGTGGTCCTGGTAAAGCTCGCGCGAGAACTGCACGCGCTCCTTTGAGTCCATCATGTTGACTGAGCGGTCGCTATAGCGCGGGCGGAGCTTCATGTTGGCGGAGACGTTGTAGCTCACCACTGGCTTGCCCTCGTAGCCGCGCTTGGTGGTGACGACGATGACACCGTTGGCAGCCTGCGTGCCGTAGATGGCAGTGGCGGCGGCATCTTTCAGCACGTCGATGCGCTCGATGTCCTGCGGATTGAGGCCGGCAATGGCGTTACCCACACGGTTGACGAAGTCGGGGTCGTTGAGTTCTTCTGGGGCAATGCTCACGGGGTCGTGGACGACGATGCCATCCACCACCCACACAGGCTCGCGGTTGCCCACGAGCGTCGACGTGCCACGGATGCGTATCTTCGGAGCTACGCCAACCTCGAACGAGTTGTTGTTGACAAGCAGGTCGGGCACCTTGCCGAGGAGCATTTGGTCGAGGGAGTTGACATCGGTGCGCTCCAAGTCCTCCATCTTTACGGACGTTACGGCTGAGGTCAGCGAACGCTTGTCGAGAACTTGGTAGCCGGTGATGACAACCTCGTCGAGGCTCTTGTGGTCCTCGTGCATTATGAACTTATGTTCTTGGGTGTAAGGGGCGGAAATAGTCTTCTGCTCGGTGTTGTAGCCGAGGTAAGACACTTCGAGCGTAACTTTCGGGGCGGTGACCCACAGCGTGAACTTGCCCTCGCTATCGGTGGTGGTGCCAGTGTTGGAACCCTTGATTTTCACTGTGGCGTAGGCCAATGGATAGCCTTTGTCATCAGTGATGATGCCTTTCACTGCTTGACGTTTCCCGCCCTGTTGCGGCATGAGCATGTTGGTGCCGTGTGGCTTCAAAACGATTGTCTCGCCGACAATCTCGTAGTCAAGCCCCGCCTTGTCGCGCAAGATGCGGCCAAGGAGCTGGTTAAACGACAAATTCTTGCAGTCGCAAGTGATGGTTGGCACGTTTTCAAGGAGTTGTTTTTGGTAAACAAACTCATAGCCCGTGCGTCTTTTCAGGTCGCGCAGCACTTGTGTTATCGGCTCGTTCTTGTAGCTCAGGCTGTAGCTCTGTGCCAAAGTGGGCACTGGTAGGAGCGTGAGCAGGAACGCCAATGCTGCTGTAATGAAAAATCTCTCTTTCTTCTTCATAAGCGGTTCATGTATTGCTGTTTATTATTTGTTCTCTATTCTCTATTCTCTATTCTCTTTTCTCTTTTCTCTTTTATCTTTTATCTATTGTTACTTCCCTGCCTTTAAGCGAGAATGTTATACCCCCGCTCTTCTCCAAGATTTCAAGCACTTCGCGGAAATCGCCGTAACGTGGTACGGAACCCATGAAAACGGTGGTGGCGAGCGAACGGTCGGAGAATTGGTAATCGAAATTGTACCAGCGGCTGAGTTCCTTCATTATACGTCCAAGCGACTGGTTCTCAAACACGAAACGTCCGTGAAGCCAGCCCCTCACGGCAGCGGTGTCAGCATCAATGCTCGTGAATGTGCTATTGGAAGTGTTGAAGCTGGCTGTCTGCCCAGGCGTGAGCACGAAGCCTTGTCTGCCGCCCGTTGCACTCACAGCAACGTTGCCCGTGAACAGGGTGGTGCGTATGTTGCTGGCATCGTATGCGTTGATGTTGAATTCGGTGCCGATGACGCGGGTAGTTTGCCCGTTGGTCTCAACCTCAAACGGCCATTGCCCGTTGTGCTTGACCTTAAAATAGGCTTCGCCGCTGACGCTCACTTTCCGCAGCTTGGAATTGAAAGAGGCTGGATAGGAGATGCTGCTCTCGGCGTTGAGCCATACTTCGGTACTGTCGGGCAGGGTCATCGCAAATTCGCCTCCACGGGGCGTGCGCATGGTAATCAGGCCGTTGTAGTTGCCGTGGCTGATGCGGCTCAGCTCCTGGCGGTCGGCGTTGATGTCGCTGCCGAGGCTAATTTGTTTGCCATCGTCGAGATAGACGAAAGCGCATGTGGTGCCGTGGGTTATCTGCGTGGCCTGTGCAATGGCAGGCTGCTTGGGGTTGTTGCCATGATGAAAATGAATGTAGGCGGCACTGGCAATGAGCGCGACGACCGCAGCAGCCGACAACCACCGTGCCAAGCGCAAGGTGGGGTGCGTGCCGACCTTGCCTGTCGCCTTTATCCTTTTAGTCATCTCTTGCAGCGCGGAGCGGCTGTCTATTTGCTGAAGGCGGTCGAGCTCCTTGCTGAGAGCGTTGCTTTTTGCAAGCTCATCGTAGAGGCGGCGATGTGCCGTGGATGCGTTAATCCATGCGTCAAGCTCCTTTTGCCCGTCGGCGGACAACTGTCCTAACAGGCTTGAGGCTATCAGCCGTGATATGCGTTGATTTTTGTCCATGTTCTGATGTCTTTTGCTTGCTTTAACGTAAATGATTGCAAAAAGTACCTTGGCTGGAAAGAAAAAAGTGCAAAAATTGATATTTTCAAGCAAAAAACATTAATTTTGCAACATGGTCGGCTACGAGAAACAGCAGAATGATGTCTATGGACAGTTTATGGAAGGCAACATCAGGGCTTTCTATAAATATGCTTACGCCCAGCTCATAGTGTTTGCCGAGAGGCTGCTTGGTGGCGAACTCTCGTATTTGGCTGAGGATTGTGTGCAGGATGCTGTGTTTGAGACGTATGGCAAGCGGAGCGACATGCCATCTTCAGCCCATCTCAAACAATATTTATACCGCTGTGTCCACAACAATGCCATTTCGATGCTCAGGAAAAAACGCAGCCACAGCCACTATTTGTCGATTGGTGAAGAGGAGGTTGAGGCCGACCACTCGCTCGAGCTTATACGTCAAGAGACGTTCGAGCGATTGGCGTTCGCTGTGGGGCAGTTGCCTTCTGACCTGAGAGACATGGCGCGCATGGTGTTTCGTGAGGGCTTGTCGGGGCAGGAGATTGCAGAGAGATTGGGCATGTCGCTCAGTGGCGTTAAAAAGCGCAAGGCCCGCCTGCTGCAGACTTTGCGCCCATTGGTCAAGGACGACGGGCTGATGGCGTTGGTCAGCTGTCTTTTAGCGTGATGTCGTCGGCGGAATGCTGTTTTTTCATTCTTGCCAGCTCTATGGCCTCCTTTCCCGTCATATATTCTATGTCAAGTTCTATTATGCACATCGCCTTGTAGCTCTTGTGGATTTCGGCGGCAAGAGCCTCGTCGTCGTTGGGATTGTAGCGGTTGCCAAGCAAGCGCGTGGCGGCCATCTTCTTGTCGTCATCGTCGATGATGTGTATGCGGCCAAAGCAGATTACGCTGCGGAAATAGGTGGTATATTCTTTCCCTCTCACGTCGTCCTTGTCGATTACGGAGAATGATGCCTTGTCGCATGAGCGGATGGCGTCAATTTTGTGGCCTTTGAGGGCGGAGTGAAAATATATTTTGCCGTTGTAATAAACGAAGCTTATGGGCAGGGAATAGGGATAGCCGCCGTCGCCAAGAATGGCGAGGGTGCCTGACGTTGCCTTGTTGAGAATGGTCTCGCATTCTTCGTGTGAGAGTTGTTGGTGCTTGCGCCGCATGGGTCGGAACTCGAATGTTGTCATGATGCTGATACCGCTTTTAAACCGATGATGGAGATGATTAAAGTTGTAATGAAAAATAATCGCCAAAAGGTGGCTGGTTCGTGAAAAAACAGGATGCCGAGAATGACAGTTCCCACAGCTCCGATGCCTGTCCAAACGGGGTAGGCTGTGCCAAGTGGAAGATTGTGGGCGACATAGGCGAGGAGCACCATGCTTGCAACGGTGAACACGAAGAAACCGCCAATCCAGAGGGTGTGCTCAAGGCCGACCTTTGTCTTGGCTGCGCCGAGGCAGAATGTGAACCCACATTCGCATAGTCCGGCAATAATAAGAATAATCCAATTCATAATTGATTGTCAAGCTATCCTACTGAGGGCTGCGGCACTGTCCGGCGTCTCCTTCTGAGATTATGCGGTTGCAAAGTTACGAATAATATTCTGCATAAAAGAAAAGGCAGCCATTAAATAGCTGCCTTTAACTTCTTAACTGTTCTCGTCCATGAACTTTTCCACCGCTTCTATTATGATGTCGTTGAGGGTGATGCGGTTGAGTTGTGAGTCGTTGAGAGCCTTGTATGTCAACATGCGTGCGTAGAGCGACTGCGGCATACGGCATCCTACGCTTTTTATCGGTTCGCCAGCATACTTGGCGTTGTGGTCGGGAACCTCGTGGCGTTGTGCTGCGTTCAGGCGTGGCGTTTCTGGCTCAATCTGTCGTTTCGTTTCCTGCTTTACCCTTGGTGTGGGAGTTGGCTTGGCAGATTGCTTTTTCTTCTGAGGCTCGTCAGACGCCTTTTTGTGTGATTGCTCGGTTGTGTGCAATGGCGCAGTGGTAACTTCTTGATGTGCAGTGTTTTCCCTGCCAAAGTCTTGACTGTCGATGTCTTGCTTGCTATCGTTTTCGACATTCTCCATACCTGCCTGCAGCATCTTTTGCAGCTGATTTTGGAGGTTGCCCTTGTTTCTGTTTATCTTCATGGTTGTGGTTTTGCTGTTAGTTCTTCACTCTTCACTGAATATTGTCTTTGCGACTTTCATGTAGTCTTGTGCGGCCCGACAAGTCGGAGCGTATGAGATGACATCTGTCATGCGGGTTTGGGCCTCCGCGACTTTCACCGAGCGGTGGATGTAGGTGGGGATGAGCGAGTCTTCGAAACTGCCCTCAAGGAAGTCCTCAAGCTCGTGGGTGATGATGAGCTGGTTGTTGACCATAGTGGGCAGCAGAAGCATGTTGGCGAGGTTGGGATTGAGGTCAATCCTAATCTGCTTCGCCTGTTCAAGTATGCTTCCTACGCCAGTCACGCTTAGGCCTTCCATTTGTATTGGAACGAGCAGGGTGGTGGCTATTGCCATGGCGTTGCAGGTGCTTTGGGAAAGCGACGGCGGGCAGTCGATGAGCATGAAGTCGAAATCCTCGAACACATTGCCCGTGGCGGCATCATCGGCGATTGCTCCGTTTGTCATATTGTGGTAACCTTGCATGACGCACTTCGCCAGCACGAGACGTGGAATGTTTTGCCCGAACAGCGACACATCTATATTCTGCATCTCGGCGGAGCCGGGGACATAGAAAATGCCCGTCGGCGAGACGTAAACGGGGATTTTGCTCACCTTTGTCATTGCGTCGTAGATAGTAAGGCGCGCATATTCGGGGAGTGTCTTTCTCAGGTCGTTCCAACCGAGGAGGAAAGATAGGTTGCACTGCGGGTCGAGGTCCATTACGAGCACACGCTTGTTGGGATACAACTTGTGCAGACAGGCGGCGAGAGTCTGGACCGTTGTCGTCTTTCCCACGCCACCCTTGAAGTTGGTTACTGAGACAACGTCGGTAAGTTGGTGGTTTTTCATTGCCGTTGCTTTGGCGTTTGTACTTGGTTGTTTTTTTGCTTTCTTTGCCATTCTATTTTGTTTTTGTCTTCTTTTGTTGTCCTGTTGTGCACATGTCTCATTGCCTTATTGCGTGCAATTATTGTTGGCTCATTGCATGTTTGTTCCGTTGCGCGCAATCGGTTTTGTTCAGTTGTCCTATTGCTTCGTTGTAGCATTGCGTGCAATAATACAGTGGTGCAGACGCACAATGGTGCTTTTGCGCTTGCAAAGTTACAAAAGAAATGCTATAAGACGATTTTTCTTTTGATAAAAATGTAGGGCTTTGCAAAAAAATGTTGTTGTGATGTAGCCGTGAGCATCAATCCGTGCCGCAATCACTATGCTTTTATCGTGTCGTTTTGTAAAACATCTTCATAGCTTGGTATATGAGAAAAATGTAAATATCTTTCATCACTTTTTGACCATTTGTAGCAATAGTGTTCCAAACCGTTTGACGCTACGAGCCATGTGGCATGGAGTTGAATGTTGTATGCCATGAGTTGGTCGAACACTTTTTGGGTTATGGGGATGGTGGGTGCCTTGTATTCGATAATCATTTGCGGATGGAGATGGCGATTGTAGAGTACGCTGTCGGCCCGCAGTTCTTTCTGTCCGATGCGCAATTTCACCTCGTTGGCAAGCAGTGCCGCAGGGTAGCCGAGGTTGTCGGTAAGGTTATGGATGAAGTGCTGGCGAACCCATTCTTCGGGGGTCAGCGCGACATAGCGTTGGCGCAGCATGTCGAAAATCTTAGGGTGTTCGCGGCTGCCGCCTAACTTTATTTCGAATGGAGGGAGATTTAGTCGAATCATTTTATTACCTTTGCATTGTAATTGCAAAGGTAATAAAAAAGAGTGTCAAGAAGATAAGTTATGCCAGAAAAGAAACCTGTGGCGACATACGATGCCATAATGCGCGATTTGCGCGCGGGCAATTTCTCACCTATTTATATATTGATGGGCGAGGAGTCGTTTTACATCGACCAAATTAGCGACTACATTCAGAAGAATGTACTTACGCCAGACCAGCAGGCTTTTGACCAGACTGTGGTGTTTGGTGCCGATGTCAATGCGGTGCAGATTGCCGACCTTGCCATGCAGTTCCCCATGACTGCGCCACGCCGCGTCATCATCGTGAAAGAGGCGCAGGGGTTAAAGTCGTTTGACAAGCTGGAGAAGTATGCGCAAAAACCACAACCTCGGACGATATTGGTTATATGCTATAAAAACGGTGTCATCAACAGAAGGACAAAGTTTGTTGCCAATGCGGAGAAAACTGGTGTGGTGTTTGAGAGCAAGAAGTTGCGCGATTGGCAGCTACCAGGATATATCCGCCAATACCTTGCCGGCAAGAAAGTGAGCATTGACGACAAGAGTGCGTCGATGATTGCCGAAAACATTGGCTCCGACCTCAACCGTCTCATGTCGGAGCTTGACAAGCTCATCATCTCGCTGCCTGAGAACGAGCGGCGTGTCACACCGGAGGTCGTGGAAAAGAACATCGGGGTCAGCAAGGATTTCAATGCGTTTGAGTTGCGCGATGCTATTGTCAACCGCAATGTCCTGAAAGCAAATATGATTATCAAATATTTTGACAATAATCCCAAGGCAGGCTCCCTCTATTCGTTCTTGCCTTTGTTGTTCAATTACTTTCAAAATCTCATGATTGCCTACTATGCGCCCGACAAGAAGAACCCACAAGCCTTGGCTAACTATTTGGAACTGCGTTCGGCGTGGGGGGTGAAAGACTACACAGCGGGGCTCAGAAACTATACTGGTAGGAAAACTCTGCAAATTTTACAGAAACTAAGGGAGATTGATGCAAAAAGCAAGGGTCTTGACAACCCTTCAACGGGTTCTGGAGACCTTATGAAAGAGCTTATTTTCTTCATTCTCCATTGATTTTTTCACTTTTTGGAGCATAAAAAGGCACCTTTTGCGGGTGCTTTTTTTGTGCCTAAAAGGGTAGAAATGTGCGAGTTAGCCCTTGTTTACCCCTCCTGAGAATGGCGTATTTCCGCAGAGTTGACCACTTGCTGGTGAATAATCGCGTGGTGTCGTTTCCGCCTCTAAAGGAGTCTTCAATTCTCAGATTTAAAATAAGTTTACATTTAAATTATCAAACTTTGAGATGTTGAAATGTAAAAATTAAAAGAGTTATTTTTGTTTGCAAACCCAAATGCCTGCAAATTTGAAAACCCAAACGAGGCGGTGATACGGATATTAAACCTCGAACATTTGGATTTGGAAAGAGATATTGATATTTATGCAAGCTTAGTGCTTAAAGGTTTTAAACTGATACTCAACGTATTATAAGTATTTGGCTGAATGTCTTAAACCTAAAACTCTTGCTTTTTGGTTATATTGGTTGCATGAAATGCCTTTTGACAATAAAAAGGCAAAAGCTATTGGTTTTAAAGTCAAAAGGTTGACAAATTATATTATTTCAACGCTTCAGGTGGCGTTTGATAGTCTGAATTCGAATTTGCAAACATAAACGCTATAAGTCGCGATTTTAAATTCCAAACTTCGAACATTCGGATTTTCGGTTGCTGATTTTAAATGTAAAATATTGCCTTGTTTAATTGGAAATCTCAAATAATTGATTTAACTTTGCAAACGGAGACCAAGTGCTGCCAAATGCCACTTTTTGGCCTCCGCAACTTAAAGTGATATCTATGAAAGAGAGAATAAAGCAGCTCATGGAGAGCCAGCGTCTTAGTCAGAAAGCTTTCGCGCAGTTCACTGGCATTTCAGAGGGAACCCTCAGCGGTATCTTCAACGACCGAACTCGTCCCACTCTCCAGATAGTCGAAGCCATACATACGCACTTCCCAAACGTCTCGCTCGAATGGCTTCTGTATGGACTGGGGAATATGGAGAACAAGACAGAAAGCGGTGAGGCCGCTGGCATGACTTCTGGTGGGCAGGCATCATTGAAGGCGGCCGCCCCCTCCCGACAGATGTCCTCCACCCTATTTGGTGCGCAGGGCGATGCTCAGGTCGGAACTGCGGGTCAAACGATTGGAGGTGCGCAAAAAGAAATTGTGAAATATATTGACAAACCTGTGAGGAAGATTACGGAGATAAGGGTCTTCTATGATGACCAGACTTGGGAGTCTTTTACCCCGAAGCACTAAATAGTTTCGCCTCTCTATTCCGGGAAACAAGTTTTTTAGCTATCTTTGCATCATTATATTTAATCTGTAAAGATAGCTTTATGAAAAAGTATTGCCTTGACTTGACCGTCAGTTCGGCGGAGCGTCTCAGCGACAAGCATGTGTTGCTGAAGCTCACCCATCATGACGCGCTGCCAGAAATGATGCCAGGCCAGTTTGTGGAGGTAAGGATAGACCATTCCCCCTCCACATTCTTGCGCCGCCCCATCTCCATCAACTTTGTAGATAACGGGCGCAACGAGCTGTGGTTGCTTGTTGCCGCCGTTGGAGATGGCACACGACACCTTTATAATATGGATGCCGGCGACACCCTCAATTGCCTTCTTCCCCTTGGAAACGGTTTCACATCTTACGAACCTCAACCTTCAACCTCCAACCCTCAAAAGATACTCCTTGTTGGTGGCGGCGTGGGTGTCGCCCCGTTGCTTTGGCAAGGCGTCAGTTTGAAGGAGAAAGGGTGTGAACCGGTATTCCTGCTTGGCGCACGCTCGTCTGATGACTTGCTCGAACTTGATTATTTCAAGAAAGTTGGGGCAGTGCATGTCACCACCGAGGACGGCTCTACTGGCGAGAAAGGCTTTGTTACCAACCATTCCATTCTTCAACGTGAGCGTTTCGACATGATTCAAACCTGCGGGCCAAAGCCCATGATGAAAGCCGTGGCGCAGTATGCCAAGGAGCATGATACAGCCTGCGAGGCATCGTTGGAGAACATGATGGCGTGCGGGCTGGGAGCCTGCCTGTGCTGTGTGGAAAAAACAGCGGAGGGCAATTTGTGTGTTTGTAAGGATGGTCCTGTGTTTAATATCAAGAAGTTGCTATGGTAGATATAAATGTAAAAATAAATGACTTGTTTTTAAAGAACCCGGTGATGACGGCGAGCGGCACATTCGGCTATGGGCTTGAGTTCGCCGACTTGGTGTCATTGGAAGAGCTTGGTGCCATCATCGTCAAGGGCACGACGCTGGAGTGGCGGGAGGGCAACGACTATCCGCGCATGGCGGAGACAGCTGGCGGAATGCTCAACTGCGTGGGCTTGCAGAACAAGGGCGTGGACTATTTCTGTGAGAATATCTATCCTAAGATTAAGGGCATTGACACCAATTTTATCGTTAATGTCAGTGGAAACTCTCCCGAAAGATATGCTGAATGCGCCGCGAGAATTGACGCATTGCACGCAATTCCCGCCATTGAGCTGAACATCTCCTGCCCGAATGTCAAGCACGGTGGCATGGCTTTTGGCACCACCTGTGAGGGTGCGGCGAGTGTCGTGAGTGCCGTCAGGAAGGTTTACCACAAGACTTTAATTGTCAAACTTTCGCCCAATGTAACCAACATTGCCGACATTGCGAAGGTTTGTGAGGACAGCGGAGCCGATGCGGTCTCGCTCATCAACACGCTCCTTGGCATGGCGATTGACATAGAGAGACGCTGCCCGAAACTGTCCATTGGCACAGGCGGGCTGAGTGGCCCAGCCGTAAAGCCTGTCGCCGTGCGCATGGTCCACGATGTCTATCGTGCCGTTAAGATACCCGTCATTGGATTGGGCGGCATAATGACCGCCGAAGATGCCATAGAGTTCTTCATGGCTGGGGCTTCCGCCATAGAGATTGGCACAGCCAACTTTATCGACCCGCAGGTTACGATAAAGGTCAGGAATGGCATCGTTGACTGGCTGGAGCGGCATGGATGCAATAGCGTGAAAGAAATTGTGGGGGTTGTGTAATACAGAAGAGAATAAACCATAGAGATATGAATGCAATCGTAATTGGTGCCTCATCGGGCATGGGCAACGAGGTGGCGCGGCTGCTGCTTAAAGATGGTTGGACGGTTGGCGTTGCTGCCCGCAGGACAGAGCCGCTTCAGATGTTGGCGAATGAATATCCGGGCAAGGTGTCCATTAAAAAGATTGATGTCATGGCCGACGATGCCGGCAAGCTATTGCCGGAGCTTATAGAGACGATGGGCGGCATGGACCTTTATTTCCACGCCGCAGGGGTGGGGTGGCAGAATCATGAGCTTGCAGAGGACAAGGAGATGCGCACGGTCGCCACCAACGGCATGGGCTTCACCCGGCTCGTCGGCACTGCCTACCGCTATTTTGCCGAAAAAGGCAGCGGGCATATCGCCGTAATATCGTCGATAGCCGGGACTAAAGGGCTTGGCGCGGCACCTGCCTACAGCGCCACGAAGGCATTCCAGAATGTCTATGTCCAGGCATTGGAGCAGCAGGCCCACATGCGACATCTCAACATCCGTTTCACCGACATCCGTCCTGGCTTCGTGCGCACGGCGTTGCTCAACGACGGCACGAGCTATCCCATGCTGCTCAATCCTCATGATGTCGCCAAGGATATTGTTCAGTCTATCTACAGGCATCGCCACGTGCGGGTCATAGACTGGCGTTACCGCATCCTTACCGCCATGTGGGACTTGCTCCCAGCCTGGCTGTGGAGACGACTCAACATCCACAACTGATTTTATTTTTCTATACGACAAAAGGTCTTTCGCTACGTAGCGTGAATGTTAATGCTACGTAGCGAAAGACCTTTTGCTATAGCATTACAACGTTCTTGCCGCCGCCAACGTCCCGTCTTCAAGCCGCCAAGGTGCATGGATTGCGGTGTCATGGTACATTGGCAGGGGCGGCAGATGGCGGGCATTTGTGCTTGTGTTCGTGCGTGAGCTTGTAGAGCTTTATCTTGAGCCACATCCACATTTCAACACTGTGTCCACGCAAGTGCGCATTCTGGAGGGCAACGGCTTCCTGAAGCATGAGGCGTTCGGCAACAGCTTCCGCTACGAGTCCGCCATCAGCGAAAAGGAATACGGCAGGCAGTCGCTTGCTGGTGTCATCAAGAACTATTTAGACGACTCATATTTGTCTGCCGTCAGTGCGTTCGTAAAGGAAAAGAAAATATCTGTTGACGAGAAAGAAAGGCATAGCCGAGGGTAAGGCGTCCCTCGACAAGGAGGCTCTGAGGGTTGTCAGGGCTATGCCGGCATGGACAGCGGGTAAGCAAGCCGGCAAGACTGTGAGGACAAGGTATACCGTGCCGATGATGTTCAAGCTGCAATAGTTCTTATATGAGCAGGCTGCCTGTCTGGAACGCCGCCTACACCACCCATGCATGTGGTATAGGCGGCAGTGAAAATATAGTTTATCATGGAGCAGACGGCCGCAAGGTGGTGAAGGTTGGCGTGCGCTTCAACACCGGACGACACACCGTGGACGAGTGGGTGATGGAATAAAGCGTTCCAATGATGAATGGACAATGCAGGGTAATATTGTCGCTGTTCTCATAAAGTTCTGGCAATTCCATTATTTTTCTTCAGAAAAATCGGATAATATCAAAAAACTTTGTAAATTTGCAAGCGTGAACTATATCTAGCCCCCTTAACAGGCCGTTTGTAGCAATACAGAGGCTCACCGAGAGGGAGGATGTGGGGAGCGTTTTGGATTAGGCGTTTACTACGCTTTGTTCTTGACACCTCGAAATCTGGCTAATTTCAACTGTAGTCAAGGGTGATGCAACGGTAGATGCCCATGAGTATGTTATAGGCATACCTTTCCGGCTTACCATATTTATCATTATGGTATGTTGTAGGTGTGACGTACATACTGGCGTGGGCCTCTGTGTTGCTCGTTCAACTACAGTGGGCAAGCCAGAGCCTTCGAGGTGTGGGACGGGTAGCGGTACAGTCTCCTGCGCCTTTTTCATACACGTACCAATCAACTAAAAACAAGGGACTTCCGCAAAGGGGAGACGCGGGAAATGAGACGAAGTGCCAATGGACTATGTCTTGTTCAATTCGCGCGACGAGCTTGTCAGGCTGAGCATCGCCGACATCGTTTATTTCGAGGCTGACGGCAACTACACAAAGGTTGTTACCGCCAACAAGCTGACGAGCACTCATGGCATGAACCTCGGACAGATGGAGGCTGTACTCGCAAAGCAACTTGGCGATACTACTTCCATGTTTATCCGCTTAGGTAAACGTTTTATCATCAACCGCAACTTCATCTACAAGATTAACATCCACAGTCAGGCACTCATTCTTTCCGACCTTAACCGTTTCGCTTTCAAGATGCCTGTCTCAAAGGATGCGTTGAGGAAAATGAAAAAATTACTTGTGCCAGAGCAAACCTCACAGCTATAAAACTAACGTGTTATAACCCAACTATGATTTACACTATTGGAATCGGACGTAATGCCGTTACATTACAACTCAACATAACATTTGGGCAGCAGACCATCAAGTTGGGGTTGCCAGGCAGCGTACCCATGTCTGTCAGCCGTCAACATTGCCAACTAACACTTGTTGACAATGGCCAGATAATCATCAAGAACTTGAATCTGGATAATGTCACCTACGTCAATGGCCATCCCGTTGAGAGCAAAAACATCAAAACCACAGACATCATCACCCTTGGCGCAAGCCAATACAGGCTTGATCCCACAGAGTTTTGGGCTACTGTGAAGAGGTTAATCCCCCAGGTCGTGGACATCCGACCTTTGGAGAAAGTCTGGAATGAGTACCACGAGGCGCAACTTCACACGAAGATAAAGCAAGGTCAGTTCGCTGCACTCAGTTCGGGTACTGGTCTCATTACAATGACGGCCGTCGTGCTGTCGTTCATGGGCGTGGGCATGGAAGTGAGAATAGCGTGCTATGTCATAGCAGCCATCCTTATATTGGTGACAATCATCGTGCGTTGGCAAAATGCCACAAAGTTGCCGTTGCAACAACAAGAATTGCAGCAGTGGCTCGACGACAACTATGTCTGCCCCAGCTGTAAGCGTTCTTTTGGTGCGGGCATCAACTACAGCAAGCTTACGCAGTATGACGCATGCCCCTACTGCAACGCTAAATTCAGGAAATGAAATCATTTCATACTTAAATCCCACCATTTCATACAAAATCAGGATTTGGAGAGCAGAGATTCGGAGAATTATTCCGAATTTTGCGGCATAAACCATTACCATTAACCATTAATAGAAATGACTATGATGACAAACGATGAGACACAGATGATGAGCGGCAGACAGATTGCCGGCCGTCAGAGTGACGACCGCAAAGAAAGTAACAATGCGAGTAGTCCGATAAAGGAGTATAAAGGCTCATGGAAGAAAATAGCCTTTGGCGCAGCTTCGGGCATTCTTGTCGGGGCAGGTGCTATATATGCCACAAGTGCGCTTGGGGCAGAGAATAGCAATGAAGCTGATACCAACGACGGACAGACTGAGAATGTAAAGGTTGCCAAGGTCGATGACGACCTCTCTTTCCAAGATGCTTTCGATGCAGCACGTGGTCAAGTCGGCTCAGGCGGTGTGTTCCGTTGGCATGGCGGACTTTACAGCACCTACAACGAGGATGAGTGGAATAAACTGTCAGATGATGAAAAGGCAGAGTTTGCACAAGCCGTTCGCCCGGAAGTCCGTGCCGACGAGATTGTAGCCGAGCGAATGTCGGAGATGCAGCCGCAAGTTGTGGTCATCAAGGAAAAAGTGATAGAAGGAGAGCCACAGCAAGCCGCAGAACACGTTGGAGAAGATGTACAGGTGGCTCGCAACGTTGTGGACAAGAACCAAACGCAGGTAGGTGAAAGCGAAGATGTACATGTGGTAGGTCAGGGCTATGTGGAAGGCCATCAGGCCGTGGCTCTCGACCTTACAGGCAACGGAGAGGCAGACATGGTTATCATAGATGTGAATGACAATGGTCAACTTGATGACCCAGATGTTGTCGTAGATAGGGAAGGCAATATGGCAACTGTAGGGCAGATAGCCCAAGCTCAGACTGGGCAAGGGCTGGATGATTCCAATCAATACTGGACTGATGAGGTTGATATGGCGGGAGACCCAAATCGACGGCTGACAGGGGATGATGACACAATAAGTTCAACTGGCGTTGATGATTCTGTAATGACAGATGATGGAAGTCTTAACGTCTTGATGTAATGCTACTATGCCTATAGAGATAAAGAGAGTACAATGTCCAAAATGCGGCGTAGTACTTAATGTCAGGAACTCAAAGAATGAGACCGTAAAGATTATCACCTGTCCACAGTGTAAGGCAAAGTTGGGCGTAAAGTTCAAGCGGCATCTAACACAAGAGCCTCTTGAAGCCCCGACATTTTATGCTGATAACCTTAGCAACTCTTCTAATGGTGAAGTCACCTTGCTCGGTAGCCAGAAGGATAAGGGGAAGACCCAACTTGCATCGAGTAAGTCAACAGCAGCCAGGAAAGCATATCTAATGGTAGACGGCAAAGAGTACCCACTAAGCATGGGCGAGAATATCGTCGGGCGTAAGGCTCCTACTTCACAAGCAACAGTTCAGATAGGTACATCTGACTGTTATATGAGCCGACAACATGCGAAGATAATGATTACAAGAATGTCTGATGGCAGTTTGCATTCAGTTATCAGTAATGGCCACAACAAGAATATCTCCACCGTCGACGGTCAGGACATGTTGCAAGGCGATGCCATAGTTCTAAATGACGGTGATAGAATCGTCATGGGCAAGACAACAATAATATATAAAGAACTATGAAGTTTACGTTATATCCGCCGCAAGCCATTTATGAGCTTGGGCAACGACAGAACCAAGAGGATGCCATCTTTCCGAGTAAATGCGAGGCAACCGATAGAGACCGCTTGTTTATTCTTTGTGATGGAATGGGCGGACACGAGAAGGGCGAAGTGGCGAGTAACACCATAAGCCAGGCATTGGCAGAGTATTTGGACAAGAACGCCAGTGACAATGCCGTCGTCAGCGACGACGTGTTGCTTGCAGCCCTTGAGTATGCCTATCAGCAACTTGACGCTAAAGACAATGGCGCGGCAAAGAAGATGGGCACCACCCTTTGTCTGTTGCTTCTCCATCGTGGCGGCCTCACGGCGATGCACATAGGCGACAGCCGCATCTACCACATCCGCCCATCGGAGCACCGCATCGTCTATCAGAGCAAGGACCACTCGCTCGTCTATGACCTCTATCAGGCAGGAGAGATAACCTATGACGAGATGCTAACGTCAGCACAGAAGAACATCATCACCCGTGCCATCCAGCCAGGTGAGGATAACCGTGTGCGACCGTCAATCGTACATATCGCTGACATCCAAGATGGCGACTATTTCTACATCTGTAGCGACGGCATGTTGGAGCAGATGGAGAACAACGAACTTTGTAAGCTCTTTTCTGCTGATGACACCGACGAGAAGAAATGTCAGCAACTCATAGCGGCAACAGCTGACAACAAAGACAATCACTCCGCCTACTTCATACATATTAATAATGTGGAACGCGAAGATGGTGACGACAACCTTTTGGACGACGAGCAGACTACGCCAGACAATGCCATCTATATCAAGCCAAGAATGGCAGAGGAGGAAGATGATGTCAGCATCATTTCTCCCTCACCAGATGTAATGGAATTGGATTCGTCTCCCGGCACTAACTCAGACTGGCATAGAAAAACATTGTATAGCATAATCGGAATATTGGCTGTTGTAGTGGTCTTGCTCACATTTTTTTCATTATCAAAACAAGAAACCATTCTACAGAGTTTCAGATGGCTGTCGAACCTGATACAAATTGGGAAGAATCAATGAGTAACAATATCAACAAGGGCATGTTGCGGGTAGGCACTGTGCTGCATGGCACCTACTGCATTGAAGGCTACCTCTCGTCGGGCGGCTTCGGCAATACTTATGTGGCAACGAACGTTGAATTTGCCGAAAAGTATGCCATAAAGGAGTTCTTTATGAAGGGCGTGTCGCAGCGCGACGGCAACAACACCACTGTCAGCGTGAGCAATGCGGAGAACAAAAGCATCTTTGCGTCACAGAAGGAGAAGTTCAAGAAAGAGGCGCGACGTTTGCGCAAGCTTCACAGCGAGCATATCGTACGAGTCTATGACTTATTCGAGGAAAACGGCACGGCATACTATGTGATGGATTACATTGACGGTATGAACCTCAGCAAGAAGCTCAAGCAGTTGGGTCACCCCATGCCCGAGAAGGCCGTGCTGAAGATATTGAACCAAGTGCTTGACGCGCTCGCCACCGCCCATAATTATCGGGACGGCGACAAGCATGGCATCCTGCACCTCGACCTGAAGCCCGCCAACCTCATGTTGGACAAGCTGGGTGTGGTGAAGCTCATCGATTTTGGCGCAAGCAAGCAGCAGAGCGCGTCGGGTGGTGCCACTATTTCTTCCGCCATCTGCTATACCAATGGTTACGCTCCCCGTGAGCAGATGGAGCAGAGCCTTGGCAAGTTCGGGCCTTGGACTGACTTCTACGCCCTTGGCGCCACGCTCTATAATCTGCTGACCAACAAGAGGCCGCCCCTGCCAACAGACATTGATGATGACGACACGCCAGATAAGCGCAGCGTTTTGCCCATACCTCCATCAGTTAGCGACAAGACCAAGAAACTTGTGTTGTGGCTCATGGCAACCGACAGGAAGAAGCGTCCGCAAAGTGTAGAAGACATTTACAACTATCTGGCAGTCCCAAAAGTCAACGATGAAGACGACACCTCGGATGATGATGAAACCTTAGTTGTCGGAGACGAAGAAACAACGATATTTCTTGATGAGGAGGTGCAAGAACACATTAGTATGATTCAAGTGCCCCCTGTCAATAAGGGTGTTCCTATTTTCTCTCACTTCTTCTCTTATACGGGTCGTATTCGCAGAACGGAGTATTGGCTTTCTTATCTGTTGCCATTTCTGCTGATGGTTTCATTCTTTGGAATTGCTTCTTTCTCTGATGACCCTGATGCCTTTGGTGTAGCGAGTTTAGCCGCAATGATAGTCTATTTGCCTTGGTGCATTTGGATTATTTTCCAAAACATCAAGAGATGTCATGACCTGAATTTCAGCGGATGGTATCAGCTGATACCGCTCTTTGTATTCGTTCTCTTCTATGAGGGCGGCGACGGAGGCTGGAACAAGTATGGTGACAATCCCCGCGGAAAAACTACAGCTTCTACAGCATTCTTGGATTTCATTAAAACACACACACCATTAACTATCATATTTGTCATTTTGATGGTGTTGGGTTTCTTTGGATTTGTAAGACGCACCAATTATGCTTCTACTTCCGAAAGTATAGTCTCTAATGACTATCAGGCTTCGATAGAAGATATTGATTCTGTAGCTTATGATGATGAGGAATTGGTTGCTTCCCCCCCCACAGGAAGCAAAAAGAGAAAACTCAAAAACAATGCGAACTAGAAAACGTTAGTGTTGAAGAGTATTAATGGACGATAGCATCAACACTTCCAGCATACTACGGGTAGGCACTGTGCTGCATGGCACCTACTGCATTGAAGGCTACCTCTCGTCGGGCGGCTTCGGCAATACTTATGTGGCAACGAACGTTGAATTTGCCGAAAAGTATGCCATAAAGGAGTTCTTTATGAAGGGCGTGTCGCAGCGCGACGGCAACAACACCACTGTCAGCGTGAGCAATGCGGAGAACAAAAGCATCTTTGCGTCACAGAAGGAGAAGTTCAAGAAAGAGGCGCGACGTTTGCGCAAGCTTCACAGCGAGCATATCGTACGAGTCTATGACTTATTCGAGGAAAACGGCACGGCATACTATGTGATGGATTACATTGACGGTATGAACCTCAGCAAGAAGCTCAAGCAGTTGGGTCACCCCATGCCCGAGAAGGCCGTGCTGAAGATATTGAACCAAGTGCTTGACGCGCTCGCCACCGCCCATAATTATCGGGACGGCGACAAGCATGGCATCCTGCACCTCGACCTGAAGCCCGCCAACCTCATGTTGGACAAGCTGGGTGTGGTGAAGCTCATCGATTTTGGCGCAAGCAAGCAGCAGAGCGCGTCGGGTGGTGCCACTATTTCTTCCGCCATCTGCTATACCAATGGTTACGCTCCCCGTGAGCAGATGGAGCAGAGCCTTGGCAAGTTCGGGCCTTGGACTGACTTCTACGCCCTTGGCGCCACGCTCTATAATCTGCTGACCAACAAGAGGCCGCCCCTGCCATCAGACATTGATGAGGACTACACGCCAGATAAGCGCATCGTTTTGCCCATATCTCCATCCGTTAGCTACAAGACCAAGAAACTTGTGTTGTGGCTCATGGCAACCGACAGGAAGAAGCGACCGCAAAGCGTAGAAGACATTTACAACTATTTGGCAGTCACAAAAGCCAACGATGAAGACGACACCTTATTTGTCGGAGGTAAAGACTCTTCTAATCATTATTCCACCGAACATCTCTCTGACGAGACAATAACAGTCAACGGTGTGAGTTTTGTGATGAAAGGTTTGCAGGGTGGCGTATTTACTATGGGTGCAACTTCGGAACAAGGCTGTGATGCATACAATGATGAAAAGCCAACACATCGAGTGGCAATAAATAGCTTTCGCATTGGACAGATGGAAGTGACTCAAGGACTTTGGCAGGCTGTGATGGGCAGTAATCCATCCAACTTTAAGGGAGATAACCGACCTGTGGAGAATGTAAGTTGGGACGACAGCAAGACTTTCATTCGCAAACTCAACCAAATGACTGGCAAGCACTTTCGCTTGCCAACGGAAGCCGAATGGGAATATGCCGCACGTGGCGGCAACCGATGCAACGGTTACAAATACGCAGGCTCAAACAGCTTAGGCAATGTGGCATGGTACACCGACAATAGTGGAAATGCCA
>CAZTUD010000017.1:0-20694 GCA_964616945.1 uncultured Prevotella sp.
TTGGGCGTGTTGTAGATGGTGGCGAATCCCATCGACGATATGGCTGCGGCGATGGCGTAGCTCAGGAAGGTGTGGTGGGGGGTCATCGAAAGGTCCTTGACGAAGTTGTCGATGCCGCACACCTGTATGGCGAGCACGATGCCGAACGACATGGCGAGGATAATCATCAGCGTGGTCACGGCGCGCGTCAGGCCCACCTGCACGTAGTCGGACACCATGTCGGTTACGAAGTTGATGAGCGGCACACCGGGCACTATGAACAACATGCACGCCATGAACGGATGGTAGGGAGTGTCGGAATGGAGAAAGGCGGGCAGGGCGGCGGCGAGCGTCGGGTTGAGGCTTATGAATGTGGTGAGCCAAGCCAGGAGGGTGGCGACGAATGCGCACACGGCAATGTTGACGTAGCCGTTCCAGTGAAGCCGTCCGAGGTACATCTTCAGGCGGAAGCCAAGTATGGCGGGCAGGGAGGCGTAGAAGAACGCCGGCCAGTCGCAGCCGAACTGCACGCAGAAGCCGCCGCAGGCAAGGCCGGCGCACACGGCTATCATCCACGGTGAATATTGCTTCTTGACGTGCTTCAATGCCTCAAGCTCCTGCTCGTAGCGGTCGAGGCTCCAGTCCTCCTTTATCGCCGTCCACAGCATCTTGCTCACCTTGGAGATGACGGTGAACTCCACGCAATGGCTGTCAACGCGCTGGTACTTTGAGAACGAGTGGGTCTCGTCGCTCAGGTTCACCATTATGATGTTGTAGTTCAGGTAGATGTGTATGTATTCGCTTGGCAGGCCAAGGTAGGCTTCGCAGCGTTTCAGGTTGCGCATTATGCGCGGACAGTCGGCGTTGCTCGCCATGAGGATGCAGCCCGTGCGCACCAGCAGGTCGAGCTTGCGGCGCAAAATCTGCACGTTGGTACTCTCCTCCTCGCGGCGCTCCTGGCGGTCCACGCAGCTTTCCTCCTGCTTCAAGGACATGGCATCAATGGTTTCTGACCTTGTTTTCCCGTTAAGTGAAGTCATACGCTCTTATATGTTATTATGTTACTATGTCTTTAAAAATACTATGTCTTGCATCAAGCTGGTTGCTCTGTCCTAAGACAGGAATATCAGGACGAGTATCTGTATTGAGATTATGCGCAGGAACATGGCGAAGGGGTAAACCGTGGCGTAGCCCACGCTTGGCATGTCGGAGGTAGTTACGTTGTTAGAGTATGCGAGGGCGGGAGGGTTGGTGTTGCCGCCCGCAAGCACACCCATGAGCGTGTAGTAGTTTATGTGGAAGCAGTAGCGCCCTATTATGCCACCGAGCAGAATGGGCAACATGGTTATTATGGCTCCGTAGCCTATCCATTGCAGCCCTTGGTCGGTGATGAGCGTGCGGAAAAAGTCGGCTCCCGCCCCGAGCCCCACGCACGCCAGGAAGATGTTGATGCCCATCTCGCGCAGCATCATGTTGGCGGAGATGGTGTTGTAGGTAACGAGGTGGTAGCGTGGGCCGAAGTAGCCTATCAGTATGGCGATGATGAACGGGCCGCCCGCCAGTCCGAGGCGCACGGGCGTTGGAATGCCGGGAATCCATATTGGCAGGTTGGCGAGCACGCAGCCGAGGGCAATGCCAAGGAATATTGGGATGAGGTTGGGGTAGTTGAGCCGTCTCATCTGGTTGCCAAGCACCTTGTCCACTTTGCCGAGCGCCAGCTCCGAGCCAACCACCGTGAGGCGGTCGCCGAGCTGCAGTCGCAGGTGCGGGTGAGCCACGAGGTCAACGCCGTTGCGGTTGACGCGCGTCACGGTGGCATTGAAGTTGCCACCGAAGTTGAGCTGCGCGAGGTTCTTGCCATTGAGACTCGCCTTGGTGACGAGAATGCGGCGCGACACAAGCTCTTTCTCGTAAGGCTTCCAGTCGAAGTCTTCCGGTTCGCCTATGAGTGCCGTTATCGCGTCAATGTCCTTTGGCGCCGCCACTATCAGCAGCTTGTCTCCCGTGTGGAGCTTCGTCAGCCCGTTTACCGTGGTTGTGTGTTCACCCTGCCCGTTGGCTATTATGCGCGATATGATGAAGTGGCGGCCCACTATGTGCTTCACGTTTGCCACCGTGTCGCCATCGATGCGCTGGTTGGTCACCACGAGCGTGAACGAGCGCACGGTGAGCTGCTCCAGCTGCCCCAGGCCGCGCTCCGCCTGCCTTTCCTCTTCGGTTGGCTTTATGCGCAGAATGTAGCGCAACAGTATGAAGGCGAGTATCACGCCAATCACGCCCACGGGGTAGGCTATGGCGTAGCCCGTGGCAATCTCCGGGGCCTCCACGCCTTTCAGCCCGTAGTAGGCCTGCTGCGCCGCACCCATGCCGGGAGTGTTGGTGGTCGCGCCGGAGAGGATACCCGCGAGGGCCGTCATCGACGTGCCTGTGGCGTAGTATATGCCGACGGTGGTGAGCAGGCTGATGAAAATGGTTATCATAACAAGCACGTTGAGCTGCAGCCCGCCTTTCTTGAAAGAGGAGAAGAAGCCTGGCCCCACTTGCAGGCCTATGGCATAGACGAACAGCACAAGCCCGAACTCGCGCATGAAGTGGAGAAGCTCTACGTTGAGGTTGAGGTTGAAATAGCCGAACACGATGCCAATGATTAGCACCCACATGAGGCCCAACGACACACCCCTGATTTTTATCCTGCCCAACGCCAGCCCAAGGGTTATGACCAGAGCGAGAATGAAGAGGGAGTGAGATACGCCGCCACCCCAATAGGCGGGCGAGCCTTCGAAGAGATTTCTTAAAAGTTCCATTGCGCAATTATTGTTTGCCTAAAAACATTTTGGCGGCTTGTTAGCCTTGCGACTGCAAAGTTACAACTATTTTGCGACCCGTAGCCACATTCCGCCCAACTTTTGATTTTTTCTTCAATTTATTTGCCCCGTTCAAAAGCGGAAAGCTGGCCAGCCATTGGCAAGAACGGCATATCGGAGATCTACTTCGACGGCGACGGACATACGGTTTCGGGCTTGTGGAGCAATACGGACTACGAATACAGCGGACCGTTCTCCAACTTCCCCGGCGGAAGCATACAAAACCTTGCGGTGAAGACTGTCGAGGGCAAGAGTGTGGGCGGTGGCGTTTACGCTGGCATACTGATTGGGCGAATTGCCAACGGCAAGAAGGTGGTTATAAGGTAATCAGGGTGTGTATCTCAAGAAAGATGTTGTGTCATTGTGTCGGTTCAAGCTGACATAATGGCACAATCTGGCTTGCGGCATACGGATTGCAATATGTAGGGTGTAAACATAGAAAAATATAGGAGATTAAGATTATGAATACACGTTACAACTGGCTTCCCGAAGTCTTCAACGACTTCTTCAACACCGATTTTCCAACACGCAGCAATAACACCACGGCTCCTGCCGTCAACGTGCTTGAGAACGAGAACGCATACACACTGAAAGTGGCTGCGCCAGGTCTCACCAAGGATGACTTCCATGTGAGCCTTGACGAGGACGGCAACCTCTCGATAAAGATGGAGAAGCACGCCGACGAGAAAGAGCAGAACGGCCACTACGTGCGCCGCGAGTGGGACTATTCGAAGTATGAGCAGGCTTTCACGCTGCCCGACGACGTTGACAAGGAAAAGATACAGGCGCGTGTCGCCGACGGCGTGTTGACGGTTGAGCTGCCAAAGCTCGGCAAGCCAGAGACAAAGGTCTCGCGCCGCATAGAGATTGGCTGACCAATAACGTTCAGACGAGGGTTATCGCATAGGTTTTGATAGATTTATAATTGTGTGATTGTTAGTTTTTGAAGCTCGGATATGTGAATATCCGGGCTTTTTTCGTAACTTTGCAAAGGCAAAGCATTTAAAGACATAAGATTTTTAAAGACAGAGTAACATATATAATGACGAGAATATTGCTTTTGTCGCTGGCTCCATCGCAGACGTGGGCGCAGGTACTGCTGCTTATATTGGGCATCTTCGTTGTGCTGAAGGGTGCTGACTGGCTCACCAAGGGCGCGGTAGGCTTGGCGCAACACATGGGCGTGCCGCAGATTGTGATAGGCCTTACGATAGTGGCCATCGGCACGTCTATGCCTGAGCTGTTCGTCTCGCTGACATCAGCCATCAACGGCTCACCCGACCTTGCAGTGGGCAACGTGGTGGGCAGCAACATCTTCAACGCACTACTCATTGTAGGCGTGGCGGCTATGGTGGCTCCGATTGCGGTGTTGCCGCGGACGGTGTGGAGGGATATTCCGATTGCCGTGTGCGCCTCAGGGATACTTGTGTGCACGACTACAGGCGGGCGCATCTCGCGCCTCGACGCGGCGATACTGTTCGCCTGCTTCATCGTCTTCATGTGGGGCACGGTAAGGGCTGGCCTCACTGCCCCCACCCCCGACCACGCCCCGTCAAGGCTGGGGGGAAACCTCTCCCACAGCCCCTCCCCTGCTGGGAGGGGAGATGCCAAGCCCTCATCTGATTTTGACGGTAAAAACGCCCCCCTCGCTAAAGGAGAGGGGTCGGGGGTGAGGCTGGTCGCCTTGGTCCTTGTCGGACTTCTGTGTTTGGTTGTGGGCTCCAATGTTTTTGTTGACAATGCCTCAGCTTTGGCTCATTCCATAGGCATCAGCGACGCGGTGATAGGCCTCACGATAGTGGCAGGCGGCACGTCATTGCCAGAACTTGCCACAAGCGTGGTGGCGGCGAAGAAGGGCGACAGTGGCATAGCCATAGGCAACGTGCTGGGCAGCAACGTGTTCAACATCCTTATGATTCTCGGTATCACGGGACTTGTGCAGCCCATGACGATAACGGGCATCACGATGGTAGACCTCACTGTGATGGTTGCCTCCATGATTCTTCTCTGGCTCTTCTCCTTCACCAAATACCGCATAGAGCGATGGGAGGGCATGGTGCTGACGCTCATATTCATAGGATATATGGCTTTTTTGATAGTTAGGAGTTAGGATTCAATCAAGGGGTACTTGCTCAACCCCCTTTAACAAAACAAGGAAATGGAAAACAAAACTTTAATCGGGGCAAAGCCACGACAGAATGTAAGTGTGGTGTTCATGCTCTTTAGCATTGTTTTTTGTGTTTGTCTCATTTTAGCGAATCTGCTTGAGACCAAGCAGATTGCCGTAGGACCAGTGAACCTCACGGGCGGGTTGCTGGTGTTTCCCGTGTCTTACATTATCAACGACTGTGTGTGTGAGGTATGGGGCTACCGCAAGGCGCGGCTACTGATATGGACGGGCTTCGCCATGAACTTCTTCTTTGTGGCGATGGGCGCGTTGTGCGACTGGATTCCAGGTGCTCCCTATTGGCACAATGATGCGGGCTTCCATGCCGTATTCGGCCTTGCCCCGCGCATCGCCGCCGCCTCGTTTGTAGCATTCCTCACGGGTAGTTTTATGAACGCCTATGTGATGAGCCGAATGAAGATCCATGACCACGGCCGCCGCTTCTCGGTGCGTGCCATTCTCTCCACCGTGGCAGGAGAGAGCTGCGACTCCGTAATCTTTTTTCCTCTCGCCCTCGGTGGTGTGGTGCCTTGGGCGGAATTGCCAGCACTCATGCTCTGGCAGGTGCTGCTGAAAACTTTGTATGAGGTAGTAGCCCTGCCGCTCACCATCCACGTGGTGCGCTTCCTGAAGCGGCATGAAGGCGAGGATGCCTACGACGAAGGGATTAGCTATAGTGTGTGGAGGATACTCTCTTTGTAGCTCAGCAATTATTATTCGTGGCTCTCGAACCTCTTCTCGGCCAGCCTCTCGTATTTCGTGCCTGGGCGGCCATAGTTGGCGTAGGGATAGATGCTGATGCCGCCGCGTGGCGTGAAGAGGCCCGTTACCTCTATGTATTTCGGATCCATAAGCTTTATCAAGTCCTTCATGATGGTGTTGACGCAATCCTCGTGGAAGTCACCGTGGTTGCGGAAGCTGAAGAGGTAGAGTTTCAGGCTCTTGCTCTCCACCATGCGCACGTCGGGAATGTAGCTGATGCGTATCTCGGCGAAGTCGGGCTGACCCGTGATTGGACACAGCGACGTAAATTCGGGGCAGTTGAAACGCACCCAATAGTCGTTGTCCTGATGCTTGTTCACAAACGTCTCCAACACCTCTGGAGCATAGTCCGTTTTGTATTGCGTCTTCATGCCGAGGGCCTTCAAACCCTCATCTTTCCTGTCTGTCATAATTTATTGCCCATCCCGTCCGCCAAGGCGGACTTTCCTCCTCAAATTGGGGGGTAAATGTATTTTGGGAGAATTGGGCGTGATTAATAATTGTTTGTTATTACTGTTTATCTGTATAGCCTTCCCCTCCCCATTTGGGGGAGGGATGCCCACCATAGCGGGCGTGTGGGGCTACTGCTTCGTCTGCTCCAACGCCTGCTTCGATCGCATGGCTGCGATGGCGCGGGCTTTCTTGTTCACGTCGCCCAAGCTGCTTTTGCGGTAGTAGCTGCGCGAGCCGTCGCTGTCCGACAGCACGAGTGAATCAGCATCGAGATAGTCGATGGAGCAGGTGTCATACTTTAGGTCGGTAACGGTCATCTGGTTGTCTTTCGACATCTTAGGCGTGCCGCTAACCATTATGAACTTGCCGTTCCAGATGTGCCAGTTGGTGAAATAGCCAAGCGGCGGATAGACCACTGGACTCTCGTCGGCAAGCGAGTTGGTTTCGGCAATATAGCCCACACTCTGCGCCTCCCACTCGCGCTTCAGGTAGAAACCATATTCACGCGGTATGAAGAACGTCTCTTTCAGCGAATCGTTCATGCCTTCCATTATGCGCGCCTGCATAGCCTTGCTCATGCTTTGGTAGTCGCGCAACTTCGGCATCACGATGTAGCACCAGATGCCCTCAAGGCGGTCTATGTCAACCACCTCGTCGGCGACATGCTTGTCTTGCTTGTTCAGTACAAGTCCTATGCGGTCGCCTATTTGTAGTCTGCCCAATATCCTGCCCTTTCGCTTTGCCTCGATGATGTTGTAGTTCACGGGGTCGGTGCCGTCTTCTGGCAGCAGTACTACCACCGAGTCGGTGCAACCGTCGCAGGCAAGCCCATAGACTGTAGAGTCGCCTTTCAACCGTTGCGTCTTCACGGGCTTGTTGTCGTCGCTTGCCGCCTTGTTGCCGCATCCAACCATCAGGACAACGGCGCATATAAGTATGAAAAGAATGCCGTTTCTCATTTTCTGTAATACTGTTTTGTATGCAAAGTTAGTTATAAATAATAAAAAAAGAGGTGCGCAATCGCCACTTTGATATTTTTTATATAATTTTGCACTCTAAAGGAAATAACAAAAAAGGAATAGGATGAAGAAGAAAATTCAGTTCAGCCTCGTGTATCGTGACATGTGGCAGAGCAGCGGCAAGTTCCAGCCTCGCGCCGACCAACTTGCCAAGATAGCCCCGGTGTTTGTTGAGATGGGTTGTTTCTCACGTGTTGAGACCAATGGCGGTGCCTTCGAACAGGTGCAACTGCTTGCGGGTGAGAACCCCAACAAGGCAGTCCGCGCTTTCACTGCCCCATTGCACAAGGCGGGCATCAAGACCCACATGCTCGACCGTGGCCTCAATGCCCTGCGCATGTATCCCGTGCCCGACGACGTGCGTGCACTGATGTATAAGGTAAAGCACAAGCAGGGCACCGACATCACCCGCATTTTCGATGGCCTTAACGACATACGCAACATAACCCCGTCGATAAAATGGGCAAAAGAGGGCGGCATGACTCCACAGGGCACACTCTGCATCACCACCTCACCCGTCCACACCCTCGACTATTACGAGCGTCTCGCCGACGAGGAAATTGCCGCCGGAGCCGAGGAGATATGCCTCAAGGACATGGCTGGCATAGGCCAGCCCGCATTCCTCGGGCAGCTCACCAAGCGCATCAAGACCAAGCACCCCGACATACTTATCGAATACCACGGGCACTCAGGCCCCGGCCTCTCTATGGCCTCCGTCCTGGAAGTTTGCGAGAACGGCGCCGACATCATCGACACGGCCATCGAGCCGCTGTCGTGGGGCAAGGTGCATCCCGACGTTATTTCCGTGCAGAGCATGTTGAGGCACGCCGGTTTCGACGTACCCGACATCAATATGTCGGCCTACATGAAAGCTCGCGCCATGACGCAAGAGTTTATCGACGAGTGGCTGGGCTACTTCATCAATCCAGGCAACAAGGTCATGTCATCGCTCCTGCTCACCTGTGGCCTGCCAGGCGGCATGATGGGCAGCATGATGGCCGACCTCGGCGGAATGCGCACCACCATCAACAACCTGCGCAAGAAGAAGGGCGAGGATGAGCTGTCGATGGACGACCTGCTCATAAAGCTCTTCGACGAGGTGGCATACGTTTGGCCGCGCGTCGGCTATCCACCACTCGTGACTCCGTTCTCGCAATACACCAAGAACATCGCCCTTATGAATCTACTCTCGCTCGAACAGGGCAAGGGTCGCTATGTCTATCTCGACGACAACATGTGGGGCATGATACTCGGCAAGAGCGGCAAAGTGCCAGGCGAGATTGCGCCCGAGCTTGTGGAGCTTGCCAAGAAGCAGGGTCGCGAGTTCACCGACGTTGACCCGCACACGCTTCTCAAGCCCGCCCTCGACGACTTCCGCAAGGAGATGAACGAGAATGGCTGGGAGTATGGCGAGGACGACGAGGAGCTGTTTGAGCTTGCCATGCACCCCGAGCAGTACCGCAACTATAAGAGCGGACAGGCGAAGAAGAACTTCCTCGCCGACCTGCAAAAGGCAAAGGACGCGAAGCTCGGAGCCAAGGTGTCGCCCGAGGAGGCTGCCGCCTACAAGCACGCTGCTGCCGACGCCATAGTCGCCCCAGTCAAGGGGCAGGTGTTCTGGGAGTTCCAAGGCGACGGCGAGGCCACTCCCGCCGTGGAGCCTTATATCGGCAAGGAATACGAGGAAGGCGACGCTTTCTGTTGGATACAGGCTCCTTGGGGCGAGTTCGTGGAGGTCAAGGCCGACCTCGGTGGCAAGCTCGTTGAAATCAATGCTAAGCAAGGCTCTAAGGTACAAAAGGGCAATGTGATTGCATATATAAGGAGAAACTAAACAGCCCACTCTCAAGCCCCCTCCCGAATGGAGGGGGATGTTGATTACATAAAGAGCAATCGAAAAAAATATTAGAATGGACAAGGAAAGCAGTTTAAACCCATCAACATCCCCCTCCTTTTTGGGGGGCTTGGGAGAGGCTCTAAACTATAAGGCCATTATCTTGAAGTATTATCCCGAAGCCAACGAGCTTCGGGATATTTTGCTTACGCACTCCACAATGGTTGCCCAACGGGCTTTGAAGATTTGTGCAGCCCACCCAGAAATGGGAATGAACCCGTATTTTTTGAAGGCAGCCGCCATGCTCCACGACATCGGTATCTGTCGCTGCGACGCGCCTGGCATACAGTGCTTCGGCACCGAACCGTACATCCGCCACGGACTCATCGGTGCAGAGATGCTCAGATACTATGTGTTATCCTTAAATGGCGATTCGTCTGCGGGCTTGATGGCAATGGAACCTTATGCTCGCGTGTGTGAGCGGCACACGGGAGCGGGACTGACGAAGGAGGAAATAATCAGGCAAAACCTGCCGTTGCCCCATCGGGACTTCCTGCCTGCGACATTGGAGGAAAAGGTAATATGCTATGCCGACAAGTTTTACTCTAAGACACACCCCGACCGCGAAAAGACGCTTGAGCAGGCCGAGAAAAGTCTTGCCAAATTTGGCAAGGAGGGACTGGAGCGTTTTATGGCATGGCACGAGCTGTTTGAAGGGTAGCTTTGTTTTTATTTTGGGGAATAACGGAAAAAAGTTGCGTTTTGGGCGGATGTTTCCGTTTATTTGCTTAATTTTGCAACAAAGTAAATTGATACCCAATTATGCATGACAGTGACTCCATAGTGATAATTCCAACCTACAACGAGAAGGAGAACATGGAAAAGATTATCCGTGCGGTCTTCGGGTTGGAGAAATGCTTCCACATCTTGGTAATTGACGACGGCAGTCCCGACGGCACTGCCGCCATCGTCAAGAAGTTGCAGGAGAACGAGTTCAGCAACCGTCTCTTCCTCATAGAGCGCAGTGGCAAGCAAGGGCTTGGCACTGCCTATATCGCTGGCTTCAAATGGGCATTGGAGCGGAAGTATGAGTATGTTTTCGAGATGGATGCCGATTTCAGCCACGACCCAAATGATTTGCCGCGCCTCTATGCAGCTTGCCACGATGAGGGGGCCGACGTGGCGGTGGGCTCACGCTACGTTACGGGCGTGAACGTGGTGAACTGGCCTATGGGTCGCGTGCTGATGAGCTATTTCGCCTCACAGTATGTGCGCTTCATCACAGGCATCAACGTACACGACACCACTGCCGGCTTCGTTTGCTACCGCCGTCGTGTGCTGCAAACCATCGAGCTTGACAAGATACGCTTCAAGGGTTATGCCTTCCAGATAGAGATGAAATATACGGCCTATAAGATTGGCTTCAGGATAAAGGAAGTATCGGTGGTGTTCGTGAACCGCCGTGAGGGCACGAGCAAGATGAGCGGCGGCATATTCTCTGAGGCTCTCTTCGGCGTGATAAGGCTGAGATTGGACGGATGGTTCAGGAAATATCCTGCCATGCCCAAATAAAATATGACTTTAAAACAACTTGAGACTTTATACGGGCATCTGCCTCAGACCAGTGCCCTTGTGAAGACTTTAGAGGACAATTCGGCAAGACGCGTTGCCCTCAAAGGTCTTGTTGCGTCGTCTGCGGCGATGCTCTTCGCCTCCATTGCCGACAGGCTGAAAGGCAGGACTATGGTTTTCGTCCTTGAGGACAATGACGAGGCGGGATATTTCTACAATGACAGCCTAAGCCACGTTGCATCTGCAAAAGGAGAGGAGAGCGGCTCCAAGGATAATCAACAAAATGTGTTGTTCTTCCCCTCCAGCTATCGCCGTGCGGTGAAGTATGGGCAGAGAGATGCCGCCAATGAGATATTGCGCACCGAAGTTCTGACTGCGTTGGCGGAAAACTCTATTACTCAGGGCAATCATAAATTTCAAACCTTTATCATTACTTATCCTGAAGCCGTTGCCGAGCTTGTGGCATCGAAGAAACATCTCGACGGAAAGCGCATATCGTTGCGCACGTCGCAGACTATCGACATTACAAGTCTTGAACATAAACTGCGGGACATCGGCTTCCACGAGGTTGACTATGTTTATGAGCCTGGGCAGTTTGCCGTGCGCGGCAGCATAATAGACGTTTACAGCTATAGCAGCGAACTGCCTTTCCGCATCGATTTCTTCGGCGACGAGATTGACACCATACGCACTTTCTCCGTTGAAGACCAGCTTTCCAAGGATCGCAAGACGGCGATAGACATTGTTGCCGAACTTGCGTCGCAAGAAACCGGCAAGGTGTCGTTTTTTGAGTTTCTGCCCGACGATGCTATTATTGTAATGAAAGATGAGCACTATGTCTGCGACACTGTGAAGCGCATCTACGAAGACGGTTTCTCCTCACAGGCCATCACCGAACGCATGGAGGGAGCCACCGAGCTTGAGCAGGAACGGATAAGACGTGAAATGAGCTGCGAAAGCGTAATCTGCAAGCCGACGGAGTTTGCCGAGAGGCTGGGCAAATTCCAGCAGGTGCTGCTTAATTCAAAGCAGGAAGAGCAATCCGCAGAAATCACATTCCATACAAAGCCACAGCCACTTTTCCACAAGAACTTCACACTTCTGAAACAGTCATTTGAAGATTTCCTGCTTCAAGGTTATAAGGTATATGTGCTTGCCGACAGCCAGAAACAGCAGCAGCGTCTTCAAGACATTTTCAACGGCATGGAAGCTGGTGAAAACCTTTCCAACATAAGTACTGAAGAGGGCAAAAAGCTTTTTGAGCCCGTCAGCGGCACCGTCCACGAAGGCTTTTACGACACAGACTTGAAAGCTTGCTTCTTCACCGACCACCAGATTTTTGACCGCTTCCACAAATACACCCTAAAGTCGGACAAGGCCCGCTCGGGAAAGATGGCTTTGACGATGAAAGAGCTGCAGGAGATGCAGCCAGGCGACTACATCGTCCATGTGGACTTTGGCATCGGTAAGTTCGGCGGACTGATAAAGGTGCCAAGCCATGATGGCTCCTACCAGGAGGTCATACGCATCATCTACCAAAACAACGACAAGGTAGATGTCTCCATACATTCGCTTTACAAGATTTCCAAGTACCGCAGTTCGGAGAGCGGTGAGCCGCGCCTTTCCACCCTTGGCACTGGGGCTTGGGAGAGGCTGAAAGAGCGCACAAAGAAGAAAATTAAGGACATTGCGCGCGACTTGATAAAGCTGTATGCCAAGCGACGGCATGAAAAAGGATTTGCCTTCGCTCCCGACAACTTCATGCAGCATGAGCTTGAGGCGAGCTTCCTCTATGAGGACACCCCCGACCAGCTGAAAGCAACGCAAGACGTGAAGGCCGACATGGAACGTGCAGTGCCTATGGATCGCCTTATATGTGGCGACGTGGGCTTCGGCAAGACTGAGGTAGCAGTTCGTGCAGCTTTCAAGGCGGCGTGCGACAACAAGCAGACAGCGGTGCTGGTGCCGACAACGGTGCTCGCCTACCAGCATTTTCAAACATTCAAGCAACGGCTTAGGGACTTCCCCGTGCGTGTGGACTATCTCTCGAGGGCACGCAGCGCAAAGCAAACGAGACAGGTGCTGGAAGATTTGCAATCAGGAAGGATTGACATCATAATAGGCACTCACAAGCTTCTCGGAAAGCAGGTGAAATGGCACGACCTCGGGCTGCTCGTCATTGATGAAGAACAGAAGTTCGGGGTGGCGACAAAGGAGAAGCTTCGCAAGCTGAAGACCAATGTGGACACGCTCACCATGTCGGCGACACCTATACCACGCACC
The DNA here is from genome assembly GCA_964616945.1 of uncultured Prevotella sp. Classification (GTDB taxonomy): domain Bacteria; phylum Bacteroidota; class Bacteroidia; order Bacteroidales; family Bacteroidaceae; genus Prevotella. The sequence goes on from CAZTUD010000017.1 coordinate 12,934, forward strand.
CTCCAGTTCTCTCTCATGGGAGCACGCGACATGAGCATAATGCGCACCCCACCACCAAACCGCTACCCCATACACACAGAGCTTACGACTTTCAACCATGAGGTCATTGCCGATGCCATCAACTTCGAGATGAGCAGGTCGGGGCAAGTGTTCTTCGTGAATAACCGCATATCGCAGTTGCAGGACATTGCAGACCTCATACACAAGTATGTACCAGACTGTCGTGTCGCCATCGGCCACGGCCAGATGCCGCCGGAGCAACTGGAGAAGATTGTCATGGGCTTCATAAACTACGATTATGATGTGCTGCTCTCCACGACCATCGTGGAGAATGGTGTTGACATTCCCAACGCCAACACCATAATCATAAACGATGCCCAACGGTTCGGGCTTTCCGACCTACACCAGATGCGCGGGCGTGTGGGGCGCAGCAACCGCAAGGCTTTCTGCTACCTGCTTGCCCCTCCCCGCTCCACCTTGACACTGGAGGCACGTCGGCGCTTGGAGGCGTTGGAGACTTTCTCCGACCTCGGCAGCGGTTTCAACCTCGCCATGCAAGACTTGGACATTCGCGGCGCAGGCAACTTGCTGGGCTCCGAGCAAAGCGGCTTCATGGAAGAACTCGGCTATGAGACATATCAAAAAATATTGAACCAGGCGGTAACGGAGTTGAAGAACGACGAGTTCTCCGACCTTTATGCCGACGACATTAGGCAGGGCAGGGATGTCTCTGGCAGCGAGTTTGTGGAAGACTGTGCCGTAGAGAGCGACTTGCCGATGTTCTTCCCCGACACATACGTACCCACGAGCGCAGAACGTATGCTCCTCTACCGCGAGCTTGACAACATTGAGCACGACGAAGACTTGAAAGCATACCGCCAACGTCTCGTTGACCGCTTCGGGCCAGTGCCACACGAGGGTGAAGAACTCATGCAGGTGGTGCTTCTGAGGAAATATGGCAAACAGCTTGGCTGTGAGAAGATAATATTGAAGCAGGGAGCAATGTCGATGCAGTTCGTCGGCAACCAAGCCTCGCCGTTCTATCAAAGCAAGACTTTCGGGCGTATCATCCAGTACGTCATGGACAATCCTCGCCGTTGCAATTTCAAAGACAGCCACGGCCACCGCATGATAAAGATAAACAATGTGCCGAGCGTGGCGGATGCCGTGACGGTGCTCAAAAACATGAAATGATGGAAAAAGACATTTTCGCCCAAATGCTTTCCGGCGAATGGTATTACGCCGGCGACGAAAGCTTGAAGAAGCTATTGCAGCGTTGTCAGCAAGAATGCTTCGAAATAAACCATATTGCGCCAGCCAACTTTGCGGAGCGCGACCGGCGGTTTGCCAAGCTTTTCGGCAAGGCGGGAAAGGCACTACATATCAACCCGCCCTTCCTTTGCGACTATGGCTTGAACATTGAAGTTGGCGACAACTTCTTTGCCAATTTCAATCTTGTAATCCTCGACGAGGCGAAAGTTACGTTTGGCAACCATGTCTATATTGGTCCAAACTGCAGTTTCTATACCGCCATCCACCCCATCGACCCCGAAGAGCGCAACAAGGACATTGAGGCTGCGAAACCCATTACCGTGGGCGACAGCGTATGGTTTGGCGGCAATGTCACTGTCCTGCCCGGTGTTACCATCGGCAGCGGCACCACTATAGGGGCAGGATCGGTGGTCACCAAGGACATTCCTGCCGGCGTTGTGGCCGTAGGCAACCCATGCAGGGTGATAAGAAAGCTAAAAGAATAAAAAGCCTTACTCTGCGGGCACCAGCGTCTTTATGTAGTTGGTGAGCATTCCAATACCTTTCACGTTCTCGCCACCTTGCGGTATTATGATGTCGGCGAACCGTTTTGTCGGCTCGATAAACTGTTCGTGCATGGGCTTCAGCACTTTCAGGTAGCGGTCAACGACCATAGACACGGTACGCCCGCGGTCGATGGTGTCGCGCTGTATGTTGCGTATGAGCCTCTCGTCGCTGTCGGCATCGACGAATATCTTGAGATCCATCATGTCGCGCAGCCGCTTGTTTAGGAGCGTCATTATGCCCTCGATTATTATTACTGGCTTCGGCTCCACGTGTATAGTCTCTGGCAGACGGTTGCTTAGGATGTAAGAATAGGTGGGCTGTTCAATGGCATGGCCGTCTCGCAGCTCGTTTATCTGTTTTATGAGCAGCTTCCAGTCGAAGGCGTCGGGGTGGTCGAAGTTAATAGCCTTGCGCTCCTCAGGTGTCATGCCTGTGGTGTCGTTGTAGTAGGAGTCCAACGGCACCACTGCCACAAAGTGGGGAGGCAGAGCCTCAACTATCTTTTTTACTACGGTGGTCTTGCCCGACCCTGTGCCTCCGGCAATGCCTATGATTGTAACTTTTTCCATTGTCTTTCTTTAACTTCCAAATAAATTGTCAAACATCCTTTTATAGTATTCCGCTTTCTTCTCCACTTTCATGGGGAAGGCACGGCTTGAGCTTGGCTCACGGTATAGGCTTATCGTGCGTCCCTCAAACAGGAAGTCCTTGTAGTCGCCCATCTTCATGCCTTTTGCGTCTATGCCATAATGCTCCGTGAAGATGCTTGTGGCAAGCTGCCCAGCCGCCAGCACGCCCCTGCACTGCGGCAACGAGCGCAACATGCCGTCGAGGTCGGTGCGCTCCACCACCTCAAGGTCTTTGTCAGATGCCGTACCCATGGTGCGGCGTATGCGCAGGCACGTGTCGAATATGGCGATGCCTTTCTCCGCAAGAAAGTTTTTCAGCTCCGCGAGGCGGTAGGTCTTGTGTTCTTCGTCCACAAAATATTGTTTGTCGCCGAAGAAGCACAGCCCCATGATGCGCCACATGTCGTTGGTGAAGTTGGGGTAGTACCACTCCATGCACCACCGCTTCTTTGCTGGCGGAAACGTGCCGAGCATCAGCAACCGCGCGTTGGCGGGCAGAAATGGCTCGAAAGGATGTGTCTCAATTTCCCCCATCTTTCGCCTCAAGTTCTTTTCGCTCTTCCTCGCACTCGCTGATGAATTGCTTTTCCTCCTCTGTATATTCAGGCAGCTTCATCTCTCCTTTTGGGGAGGCAGGGAGGGACTGTTGCTCCTTAACGAGATATATCACCGTGGGCAGGTGGTCGCTGTAGCCGTCAAGCCACACGCCGCCCGCCGTGGTGCGTTTGGTGTTACCCTTGTATTTGCCCTCCGTCTGGAAAAGGTAAGGCATGCGCTGTATCTCGTTCTTGAAGTATTTCAGAGAAGAAAAATCCTTTGCGCCGTTCTTGTTGAGCAAATTGGGCGACAGAATTATCTGGTCGAAGAGGTTCCACGAGCCTTGGTATTGCAGCGTGCCAGTGCCCTGCTTGGCGAGGATGTTGTACCAGGGGTTGTACATGTCGTCCTTGCCCACCATCTTTATTTCCTCCTTTGCCGACAGCATCTGGTGCATGCTCTTGTCGGTGGGGTCGTCGTTCATGTCGCCCATGACGATGACCTTGCAGTCCTTGTCCTCGGCCATGATGCGGTCCTTGACAGCCTTTATCTGTTCGGCTCCCACCTCACGGTAGTACGACCCGTTGAAGCGGCTTGGCAGGTGGTTCACTATCACCACCACATGTTCGCCCGCCAGCGTGCCGCTCACGGCGAGGAAGCCGCGCGTACGGAAAGTGCGGCTCTGTTTCTCGGTCGGCACGTAGGGGTAAAGCTTCACGTCGCCCACGGTGAACAGCCTCGGGTTGTAGAGCAACCCGCAGTCCACGCCACGGCGGTCAGGACCCTCTATGTGGCAGAACTTGTAGCCCCTTGCGGCAAGGGCGGGCTGGGCGCAGAGGTCGGCGAGCACCTTGTCGTTCTCCACTTCGCTCACTCCAATCACGGCGCAGCCCACACCAGGCAGCATCTTCGTGCCCATGTCGCTCATGGCGCGAGCCATGTTGTGCAGCTTGTGGCTGTATTTCAAGCCATTCCACTTGTAGGAGCCGCCTGGCAAGAACTCATAGTCGTTCTTGCCGACATCGTGGCATGTGTCGAACAAATTCTCAAGGTTGTAGAAGCCAATGGCATAGACATTGAACTTCTTCTGCGCCGATGCCGGAAGGCATATCGCAAGCAGCAGGACAAAGGCAAAAAAATGTTTTTTCATTATCGGTTTTTATGGCCCGTAGAATGGGCATTGTTTTACTTTCGCTGCAAAGATAACGAAATAGTCTAAAACTTTTTCAAGTTTCCTACACTTTTTTCAAAGAAAATGGGTAAGTTTGCAAATCATGGGCAACATGGACGACTTTTACAACGACGAGCCGATAGGATTTGACGCTGACGACGGCAATGCCTCCCACTGGGACTTTGTGGAAGGCACGGCCCGGGGGCGTGACCTGTCGTGGGCAGGGCAGGCCAGAAGCGACGGCGACGTGCCGCAGGACATAAACATGCTGCTCGTGATGATAGATGGCGACCGTTGGTCGCTGACCAACAGCAAATCGTTTTACGAGCAGGCACTGTTCATGGCTGGCTACAAGGACGATGCGCCAATAGTACCATTCTTCGCTTTCTACCCCACCTACAAGCAGATGTCGGTGGCGCAGCTGCGGAGCTATTTCACCATCCGCAGGCTCCTGCGGCAGGGCAAATTTCCCGACGTGTCGCTGTCCTACATCTTCGTCTATACCTACGAGACGCTCATGCAGATTGGCGTGGCAACGCCAGAGGAGGGCTATGAGATACTTTGCGAGCTGCGCGACAATTACCCTGGCTTGAACCAGGCGCGGCGGCCTTACCTGACCGAATGGCTGAAAGACTATGTAGTGTGGTATGGCCTGACCAACCATTATGCCGACTGCTTTGCCAAGGAGCGGCAGGAGGATGACAATGCCGACTTGATGAACGGCTATGCCAAGGCTTCCGACGAAGCCCTGTTCAGCATTCTCGACCGATATACACATCACTGCATCAGCAAGGGTGCGCTATACAAGAAGCAGCCTGTGGCGGCGGTGTCGGCAGTTGCGTTCGTCATGCGCAGGCTCATCGGTCTTATAGAGAAACACTACGGTCATCGCATTGGCACCTTGTGCTATGGCACCCGCATAAGGCAACAACATGTCATGTTCGACACGGCTGTGTTCTATTCACCCGACCCGGTTATGGAAATGGAAACAAATGTCTCATCATCCCACCGCTATACATGCCGCAGGGGGCTTTGGAAAAAGACTGTAACGGCGGAGCGGGACACCATTACGCCGCCAATGCTTAAAGCCGTGCTGCACGACGTTGACGCTCTCATAAGGCAGAGACTCGGCGTGAAGCCGGCGATAAAGACGTTGGCAGTACGCGCGTCTGCATATCTTGACCAACCGATGCTCGATGCCGTAGATGAGTGGTATGGCGAATGGAAAGCAAGGGAGAACGAAAGAAAGGAAGCCGCCCGCCGCAAGGCATTGCGGCAAGCCCGCCAGAGCGTGAGCATCGACCTTGGCAAGCTCGGCAAAATACGCGAGGATGCCGACGTGGTGCGCGACAAGCTGATAGTGGAGGAGAACGACACCACCCCCACTGACCCCACTCCCAGCCCAGCCCCGTCAGGGCGAGAAAGAAGCCTCCCCCCAACCCCCTCCCAAGGAGGGGGAGTATGCCCCTCCATCCCCCCAACCCCCTCCCAAGGAGGGGGAGTATGCCCCTCCATCCCCCCAACCCCCTCCCAAGGAGGGGGAGTATGCCCCTCCATCCCCACTACTCCCTCCCAAGGAGGGAGAGAGGTTTCCTTCCTCTCTCTCCTGCTTTCCGGCGGCGACTACAAGGCTTTCTTGCGGCAGGCTCACATACCCGCAGGCGTGATGGTGGAGAAGATAAACGAAAAGGCAATGGAAGAAATAGGCGACATCGTGCTTGAGGACGACGGCGACAACATAACAATAATAGAAGACTATCGGCAAGATTTGGAAAAAATAATATCACGTGACGACCGTCACGCAATCTCGTGACGACCGACACGCAATCACGTGACGACCGTCACGCAATCACACGACGACCGTCACGCAATCACACGACGGTCGTCACGCAATGACATAAGGCAACAAACAACACAACAGTGAGGCTATAAACAAACAACAAGACAGCATGGAAAACAACACTAAAATACCGCGCAGGATAGCGCAGACTATAATCAGCTCACTGAAAGGCGGCGTGGTGCCGCGCGTGGGCCTGCCCTACATAACCGTCGGGCGGCGCAAGGAGATAGAGGCTATGCTCCACGATGTTGACATCGTGGGCGAGGGCGGGGCATCATTCCGCTTCATCGTGGGCAAATATGGCAGCGGCAAGTCGTTCCTCCTGCAGACCATGCGCAACTATGTCATGGACCGTGGCTTTGTCGTGGTGGACGCCGACCTGTCGCCCGAGCGCCGGCTGCATGGCAACCAAGGGCAGGGGCTTGCCACATACCGTGAGCTTATACGCAACCTCTCTGTAAAGAGCAAGCCCGACGGCGGCGCACTGGCTATGGTCTTGGACAAGTGGATAAACAACATAATGCTGCAAACAGCCAACTCGCCATTTCCCGAAGGGGAGGAGATCCCCCACCCCTTGGGAGGAGGTCGAGAAGAGACTGTCGAGCGTCGCATCATGGAGGTCATACGCTCCATGCACGAGCTTGTCCACGGTTTCGATTTCGCCCGACTGCTCACATTATATTATAGGGCGTTTGTCAATGGCGACGACGAGCTGAAGGGCAAGGTGCTGAAATGGTTCCGCGGCGAGTACGCCACAAAGACGGAGGCACGGCAAGAGCTGGGCGTAACGGTTATCGTCTCCGACGACGACTGGTACGACTACCTCAAGCTAATGGCTTATTTCTTCCGCCAGGCGGGCTATAAGGGGCTCATGGTCTTCATAGACGAGCTGGTCAACATCTACAAGATACCCAACAGCATCTCCCGCCAATACAACTACGAGAAAATCCTCACCATGTACAACGACGCACTGCAGGGCAAGGCGCAATACATAGGCACCATTATGAGCGGCACGCCACAGTGTATAGAAGACCGCCACCGTGGCATTTACAGCTATGAGGCCTTGCGCTCGCGCCTGCAGGAAGGCAAGTTTGCACAAGCCCAAATCTCAAATCTCAAATCTCAATCCTCAAATTTATACGACCTCATGGGCCCCGTGCTGCGCCTGCAGCCGTTGACCCACGAGGAGATGCTTGTCCTGACGGAGAAGCTTGCAGACATCCATGCACAGCTCTACAAGTACGTCCGCACCATCACCGACGACGACCTCGCCACGTTCATACGCATAGAGTACGGGCGCATAGGAGCCGACCAGCACATCACGCCACGCGAGGTGATACGCGACTTCATAGAGCTTTTGGACATCCTCTACCAAAACCCAGGCACTGACATCCGCACGCTGTTGGACAGCGACGCATTCTCGTATGCCAAGCCGGAGACCGAGGAGAAGGAGCAGAACACCGTTGATGACCGCTTCGCGGAGTTCACAATTTGATGCAATGGTGTCCGTGAATGCGCCAAAGTGTTAAAAAAGAAATAAATATCGGCGATGGCTTTACTATTCCGCCAAAAGTGAGTACCTTTGCACCGCTTTTCGGCCTGACCGCTGGCTGAGGGAAGAGTCCTCAAGCCATGTCGGGTGGAAACGACACACGACATTTAATCATCAAAAACAAAAATGGATTTAATCAAAGTCGCTGAAGAAGCATTTGCCACCGGCAAGACAATCCCCGCAATCCATCCGGGCGACACCATCACCGTGGCCT
>CAZTUD010000018.1:0-20521 GCA_964616945.1 uncultured Prevotella sp.
GGAATGTCGCACCGCATGGTCATGCCTTTCTGTCCGAGGGCGAACTGGCTCTCCTTCTCCACGGTGCTTATTATCTCCGCCACGTCCACATCCTCGAAGGTCATCATGCCGGCCCCGTCATCAAGGCGGTTGAGCATGGACATGTCGGCAAGCAGTGAGGTGAGCCGCTTGCCCTGCGCATAGCAACGCTCGAGAAACTGCTGCCGCGTCTTGTCGTCAATGCGCGGGTTCTCAAGTATTGTCTCAAGGTAGCCCTGTATGCTTGCCACCGGTGTTTTCAGCTCGTGCGCCACGTTTTGCGTGAGCTGCCTCTTCAGCACGTCCTGCTCCTGCTGCGTGCGCTGCAGCTTGAGGTAGAGCTTCACTATCCGTGCCGCCGTGTCGCCAAGCTCGTCGTTGGAGAAGCCCGCCAGCTCGCTTGGCTCCACGCTGCCGTCGTGGTCGGCGCGGGTGGCGAAGTCGTTTAGCTTGGCGATGTTGCTGCCAAGGCGGTGGGTGAACCTGTACAGCACCACCGTGAGCAGGAGCATTATGCACAGTGCGAACCAGATGTAGTGCTGGTCGGCGCGCAGGCTCTTGGCGAGACCTACATTATAAGGCAGTGCCGAGCGCACCACGTAGCCGTCGCGAGGGAAGTAGGTTGCGCTGTAGAAATAGTCGTGGCCCAAAGACGGGCTGGTCCTGTCCACCGCCGAGCCGCTGCCCGTCCTCAACGCCTGCGCCACCTCCGGGCGCGAGGCGTGGTTTGCCATAGCCTTGTAGTCCTTGCTCACGTTGTCGTAAACAACGCGTCCGTCGCGGCTGATGATGGTGACGCGCACGCCTGGCAGCCCGCAGTGCCTCGTGTCGCCAGTGGCGTGCACGAGCCTGTTCACGGCCTGCAGCTTGATGTTCAGCGTCTCTATCTTGTACTGCCTCTCACGGTATTGCTGAAAGACGATGAAAGCCACCGCGAACACCAGAAACAGCGACAGCACGCTGAAGTAGAGCTTGTTGCCTATGCTCAACCGTCTTTTCATGTCATTCGTCGAAATAATAGCCAAAGCCGAGGCGCGTAACAATGTTGTCGGCGTAAGCCCCCAGCTTCTTGCGCAGCCGCGTGATGTTCACGTCCACCGTGCGGTCGGACACCAGCACGTCAGTCGGCCAGATGTGGCGTATGAGGTCCTGCCGCGAGAACACCCGCCCAGGGCTCTCAAGCAGTGTGCAGAGAATGCCGTACTCGGTCTTGGTGAAAGGCACATCCTGCCCGTCCACCTCCACACTCTTGCGCACCATGTCCACGCAGAGGCCCTTGTAGCGCAGTGTGCGGGGCGCGTCGGCCGTGCCGTCGTGGCTTTCGGTGCGCCTCAGCACCGCACGCACGCGCAACAGCACCTCGCGTATGGAGAACGGCTTTGGGATGTAGTCGTCGGCGCCAAGGTTGAAGCCCGTTATCTTGTCGTTCTCCGTGCCCTTTGCCGTGAGGAATATTATAGGAATGTGGCGTGTGCGGTCGTCGGCACGCAGCTTCCGCGCCACTGCGAAGCCGCTCATGCCGCCCATCATCACGTCGAGCAGCACGAGCCGGTAGCGGGTTACGTCCTTTTCCAGGGCTTCCTCGCCTGAGAAAGCCGTGTCAACGTTGTAGCCCTCGGTCTCGAGATTGAACTTCAATATCTCGCAGAGGTCCTCCTCGTCGTCCACGACAAGGATGCTGATGTTTTTATTGTCTTCCATTTGGCATTGCAAAAATACATAATCCTTTGCAAAGTAACGGCTTTTCATTTTATTTTTAGCAATAAAGGTGTTACAATTCTGTTACATGTCCAAAAAAAATCTTACTTTTGCACGCAAGGTTTGCGGCAGTGCCGCATTTCATTGACAGACAACAATAAATATAAACAACAAAAATGAAGACTACAAAAATGGGAAAACTAAAATTTCTGAGTTTCATCTTCTGCGCCGTCGCCGCGACGACACTCACTTCGTGCTTGGACGATGACGATGACAACGGGCTGACAGCCGACGAGAAGCTTGCGTGCTTCAACGCCACACGTGGCGAGCACAGCGGCAAGCTGATATTCCGCAAGGCGGGCAACTCCACCAACGTTGCCAACAACGACACGGTGGCGGCGGCGTGGAACATAGTCACCGACTCCACGATGACCATCTACAACGTGCCGTCGAGAGCCATTGCCAGCGCGATAGACACCACCACGGCATCGACGAAGGCTGAAAACTTGGAGGCTTACAACGCCATTGTGGCACAACCCGCCAAGACCATTGGCTGCACCATCAACTACTACCGCAACAACCCCATATCGTGGGCGATATACCCCAACGCCATAACTTACGAGGGCATACCCTACAACGGCAAGGAGTGCAAGGTGCAGATACTTTATTATACCAACTATTGCGTAGGCACTTACAGCTCTGACAGCCGGACGATGCAGATGCAGATTGTGGTGGCGGGGGCCAACGTCGATGGCACATACGTCTCCACCCTCATACCGCAGAGCAACGCCCGCGGCCTGCTCTTCACCGAGACGAGGTAGGATAGTCTCGCAGATTGCGCAAATCACGCGGGATATTACTCAACGCCATTGTAGCAATGTGTTTGGTTTAGAGAAAAATCTGCGGGATTTGCGCCATATGCGAGACAAAAAGTTATCTATCTGTAAAACGAAAAAATCCCCCGCCTTGAGACGCGTCTCAAGGCGGGGGATTGACAATTTGTTTGTTTTTAAAACCCGGCTGCTTTATTCGGGAAGGCTGATTGCCTCATTGGGGCAAACAGACGCGCATGTGCCGCACTCGGTGCACTCGTCGGGGTTGATGTGGTAGATGTCGCCCTCGGAGATTGCTCCTACTGGGCACTCGTCGATACATGTGCCGCATGCCACACAGTCGTTGCCAATTACGTAAGCCATAATGTTTTGTACTTTTAATGATTAATAATGTTTTTGTATAATCCTCAAAGGTGCCGTACGGCCCGCAAGCTGGCTTCCCTCTTTTTGGTAATGCAAAGATAAGAACTTTATTTGAGATACCTACAAATAGTGAGCGACTTTTTTCCGACTTTAACATTTCGATACCCATAAATGATGATTATGCACAATAAAGGCATGTGGGCAAGCGTTATGTCTTGTATGAAGAAAGGCTTTTTCATCATAGTGATGTGCCTGTGTGCGCTTCGCGCCGCGTCGCAGGGCACTGAGGTGCAGAACCGCCCGTACACCGACCTGCGGCAGTTCCACTTCGGCATTCTTGTCGGCACTCACCTACAGGACCTGGAGTTCGTCAACGTCGGTCCGCAGACCATAACCAACGCCGACGGCACCACGCAGACCTACACCATCACTTGCGACCAGGACACGTGGGACAACGGCTTCAACGTCGGCGTGCTGGGCGAGGCACGCATCGACGACTATCTCGCATTCCGCATGGCTCCGGCCCTGTATTTCGGCTCGCGCCACCTCACTTTCCACAATATGGATGCCAGTGCCGCCGACACGCTGATGAGCGTAACGCAGAATATAAAGACGGTTTACGTTTCGTGCGCACTCGACCTCATTCTTGCCTCGAAGCGCGCGGGCAACCACCGCCCGTACATGATGGCTGGGCTCAATCCAGTCATCAACCTCACGGGCAAGAGCGACGACATAATAAAGCTCAAGCGATATGACCTCTTCCTTGAGGCGGGCATTGGGTGCGACTTCTACTTGCCTTTCTTCAAGTTGCGCCCTGAGCTGAAGTTCATGTATGGGCTGACCAACAGCCTTGACACGGGGCACGCCGCCGAGCTGCGCGACGCGAACCTGCGTCCATACGCCAGCTCCGTGAACAAGGCGCGGTCGAAAATGATAGTCCTCACGTTCTATTTCGAGTGATGACAGAGTAACGTCTTTTTAAAGACATAGTAACAGAAGGACATAATTCTTTTAATAAGACATAGTAACATAATAACATATATGATACATATTATATAATGTGCGATTATCTACCTTTATTATCAAAATTATCAAGGGCGATGGGCAAAGGCATCGCTGGAGTGGGACTGCCCATAGGACTGCTCTTTTTTGCCGTCTCATGCAAAAGCCCCTATCGGCTTGCCGAAATCTCGCGCTCGCGCATACTCATCGACAGTCGCTACGACGCACGTCCCGATGCCCAGGCTGAGGCTTTCATCAAGCCATACGAACAGAGGGTGGACTCCATGATGAAGCCGGTGGTGGGGAGTACGGCACATCCGATGGCGGCTCACAAGCCCGAGAGCGACCTCAGTAACCTGCTTGCCGACATTCTCGTGTGGGGCGGCGACGAGTTCAAGGAAAGCCCGGACTTCGGTGTCTATAACATGGGCGGCATACGCGCGGCGTTGCCACAAGGCACTATAACATACGGCGACATACTGAATGTGGCGCCTTTCGAAAACCACATTTGCTTCCTCACGCTCACGGGCGACAAGGTGTTGCAGCTGTTCGGGGAGATGGCGGCAAGGGGCGGCGAGGGTGTGAGCCACGGTGTGAAGCTCGTGATAAACAAGAATGGGAAATTGCGCTCGGCACTGCTCGACGGGCAGCCCATCGACTCGCAGGGCAAATACCGCATAGCCACGCTCGACTATCTGGCCCAGGGCAACGACGGGCTGACGGCGTTCAAGTCGAAGACCGACGTGCTGTCGCCCGACGACGAGGCCCACGACGTGCGCTACATCATCGTGGCCTATTTCAAGCATTTTGCCGCACAGGGCAAGGCGGTGGATGCCAATGTAGAAGGACGCGTAACCATAGAATAACAGTCAAGCCATGAAAAACCTGAAATATGTTTTCCTGTTGTGCCTGCTGCTGCAATGCGGCAGCCTGACGGTTCTCGCGCAAAAGACGAAGACGCTCACCATTCTCCACACCAACGACACTCACAGCTGCGTGATGCCGCTGTCACCAAACCTCGCCGACACGTTGCAGGCGGGGCGCGGAGGCTTCCTGCGGCGAATTGCCATGCTCAAGGAGGAGCGGCAGAAAGAGCCAGACTTGCTGCTTTTCGACAGCGGCGACTTCTCGCAAGGCTCGCCATACTACACGTTGTTCAAGGGCGACGTGGAGACGGGATTGATGAACATGATGCACTACGACGCGGGCACCATTGGCAACCATGAGTTTGACTTTGGACTGGAAAACATGGCGCGGATTTTCAAGTGCCTCAACTACCCCGTGGTCTGCGCCAACTACCGCTTCCACGAGTGCGGGCTGGACACCATTGTGAAGCCATACGTCATAATAGAGCGCAAGGGGTTGAAGATAGGTGTCTTCGGGCTTGCGCCGCAGCTCGACGGGCTTGTGGACAGCAAGAACTACAGGCAGACCGAATATCTCGACCCCGTCTCCACGGCGCGACGCATGGTCAGCATGTTGAACAAGCAAAAGTGCGACCTCATAATCTGCATCTCACATCTTGGGTGGGAAGAACAGGGCATGGGCGACCAGGAGTTGATAAGCCGCACGCGGGGCATCGACCTGGTGCTTGGCGGGCACAGCCACACCTATTTCCAAACCCTGCGATTTGTGACCAACGATGAAGGGCGACCCGTGCCTGACGACCAAAACGGAAAGAGCGGCATCTACATCGGCAAGATGCAGCTGACGCTCAAAAAATAGGGTTGCGGCTTGTTGAAAAGGAGGCTTTCGGACAGGCGGCTAATCCTTTAGCGTGACGGCTTTGATGCTCTTCACGCTGCCTGTCAATGGGTCGAGGACAATCTCCGAGGTTTGCTTCTTGCCGAATAATTCGCCACTGAGCGATTCCACGTAGCCAAACTGCGCGGCGTTCATTTCCAACTGCTTTACTGGCTTTTCACCGTTTGCCACGACTACTTTTATCTTGCTCGGCACGTTGACGCGGAGGCCGATGTCACCCTTGTCCTCTTTCTTTTTCTCCTCCTCGCTGACAGTGGGAGTCTTAGCCGTGTGGAGGTCGGCGACATTTATGTAGTAAGGCTCGCCGCTGAGGTCGTCGCTGTCAACGAGGCCGTAATATTTTGAGAAACGGAACAATATGTCCTGTCCTTCTTTCGTTGGCCAGAACTCCATTTGTGCCTGTGTAGTGTCCTTGGTGGTGGTGCCGTAGAAGAGCTGGGACAGGGCTTGCTCCTGGCGGTTCATGTTGTCGTACATCAGCTTCAGCTGTGCGCCGTCCTTTGGCAGGTTGTCGGCCTCGCCGCGGCTCAGGGAGTTGCGGCTGTCGCGTATGTCGTATATCTCCTTTGCCGTCAGCTCCGCCATCTTTGCCGTGCTTCCAGCGTTGAGTATGTCCTCGGTCATGAAGTCGTTGGGGTTCAGAGTCTCAGGCTTGGGGGCTGGCGTGAACTTGCGTTCAGGTAGCGTCGCCGTGGTGGCGTCGGTGTTGATGGCAAGCAGCTGTCCGCCTGGCGAGCAGGCAACTTTCGTTATCGTGTGCTTCTTGTCAACGACAAGCGTGAAACGCTTCGACGTGTCGGGCATTGCCATTTGGTCCGCGTCAATGCTTACGACGCGGTAGGTGGTTTCCGGCTCCTGCCCTACGGTTTTCTTCAGGTATCTTTCGGCGTATTGGCAGAAGCGGCCAGGCGTGTATTGTGTTTTCTCCACCTTGACCGTAAAACGGATGCCATTCTTTGGCAGCGTGTAGCTTGTTCCCTCAATGCTTTGTGCGCCCATGCTTATCGGGAAGAGCATCATGAGCGGTGATAAGAGAGCGGTGAGAGGTGTGAAGTGTGAAGTGCGGAGTGAGAATAAGCGCATGTCAATTTTGATTTTTGATTTTTGAATTTTGCATTGTTCAGTCTTCCAACCTTAGAAAGGCTTTTGGCAAATACCTTATGATGTCGCCCGCCACAAGGCTTTCCTTTCCTATGTCCTTTGCGGCAAGGTCGCCCGCCAGTCCATGCAGGTACATGCCGAGCATACATGCCTCAGCCTGGTTGTAGCCACGCGCGAGTAGTGCCGTCAGTATGCCCGTCAGCACGTCGCCGCTGCCAGCCGTTGCCATGCCGCTGTTGCCAGTGGGGTTGAACGCCACGCTGCCGTCGGGCATGCAGAGGGCGGAGTAGTGCCCCTTGAGGATGATGTAGCCGTGCAGTCTTTGCGCGAGGTCGCGGGCACGGCCGAGCCGTTCGTAGCTGCTTGTGCTCATGCCGCCCGCCAAGCGGTCGAACTCTTTCGGGTGCGGTGTCAGGATGATGCCAGGTGGCAGTTGTTGCATCCATGCCCTGTGGGTGGCAAGCACGTTCAATGCGTCGGCATCTACCACAATCGGGCATTTGGCACGCCTTATTTGCCCTATGACGGCTATTGCGGTGTTCTCGTTCCGCCCAAGGCCTGGTCCTATGCCGAGAGAGTCGAAGTCGTCGCAGCTGACGCTTTCCGAGAATATTGTCTCGTCGTTGTCCATTTGCAATATGGCTTCAGGCACGCTTATTTGCATGATGTCGTAGTTGCGGCGCGGCGTGTGCACAGTTACTTTCCCAGCCCCGGAGCGTAGGCAGGCACGTGCGGCGAGGACAGATGCTCCCGACATGCCGTAGCTGCCGGCAACGATGAGCGCATGTCCCATTGTGCCTTTGTTGGCAAAGTCGGAACGGCGGCGTAGGCGTGGCAGCAGGTCGTTTTCCTCGAGCATGCTGAATGGCGTGGGTGTCTTTTGGATATACTCAAGGCTGAGGCGTATGTCGAGCACACGCAGCCTGCCGATGTACCTTTGGCAGTCGGCCATGAGCATCGATAGCTTCTTTTGCTGCAATGTCAGCGTGAGGTCGGCACGGATAATGTTGGAATGCACGTTGTTGGTGTTGTCCTCGCACATCAGGCCTGACGGGATGTCGATGCTCACCACCTTTGCGGGGCTTTGGTTGATGTATTTCACCAGTGAGGCGAAGCCGCCCATCAAAGGCTTGTTGAGTCCTGTGCCGAACAGCCCGTCAATGACGAGCATGTCTTTTGCAAGCTCTGGCGGGTCGAAGTTGAGCGATATTTCTGTGAGCTGAGCTTTCTTCTCGTCGATGAGGCGCTGGCGGTTGGTGGCGCAGTCCTCGGAAAGCTTGTCGTGGATATTGAACAGATAGGCGCATACCGTGTAGTTGGCGTTGGCGAGCATGCGTGCCACGGCGAGCGCGTTGCCGCCATTGTTGCCCGGACCGGCGAACACCATGACAGGAGTCCTCTCTGTCCATTCTTCCATGATGGCTTCGGTGAGGGCTTTTGCGGCGCGTTCCATGAGGTCGATGCCCTTTATCGGCTCGTGCTCTATGGTATATTTGTCAAGCTCATGCAGCTGAGCGGAGGTAAAAATCTTCATGTCGTTGCAAAGATACGGAAAAAGTAAAAAGGTAAAGAAGTAAAATGGCAAAAATCATTCAAAATCTTTGTTTTTTTGACTTTCTGCATTATGCAGCTTACTTTTTTAGCTTTTAGCCTTTTTACTTCTTTACTTTTTCCGTACCTTTGCAATGTTAAATTTAAAAACCGCATTATGAGCATCGTAAAGGTAAAGGACAAGACGTTCAAGACGTTCATCTCCGAAGAAGAGATACAGCAAAGGGTGAAAGCTGTGGCAGAAAAACTTAACAAGGACATGGCAGACAAGAACCCCTTGTTTCTTGCAGTCCTGAACGGCTCGTTCATATTCGCCGCCGACCTTATGCGCTACATGACGATACCATGCGAAATATCGTTCGTCAAGTTGGCGTCATATCAGGGCACAACGACAACGGGCAAAGTCAAGGAGGTTGTCGGCATCAACGAGGACTTGCAAGGGCGCACGGTGGTCATAGTGGAGGACATTGTTGACACGGGGCGCACCATGAAGCACATGCTCGAGAGCCTCGGCACGCGCAACCCGGCATCGCTGCACATCTGCACATTGCTCCTGAAACCCGGCAAGTTGCAGGAGAAGCTCAACATAGAGTATGCGGCGATAGAGATACCCAACGACTTCATCGTGGGCTACGGTCTTGACTATGACCAGCAAGGCAGAAACCTTAGAGACATTTACAAAATAGTTGAATAGTTTACAGTTGATAGTTTACAGTTGACAGATGAAGAACATTGTGATATTCGGGGCCCCAGGCTCTGGCAAGGGCACGCAGAGCGAGAAGCTCATCAAGAAGTATGGCTTTAAGCACATCTCCACGGGCGACGTGCTGAGAAACGAAATCAAGAACGGCACGGAGCTTGGCAAGACGGCGAAACGCTACATCGACAACGGCCAGCTCATACCCGACGATCTCATGGTGATTATACTTGCAGATGTTTACGACAAGTTCGGCAAGAGCCACGAGGGCGTGATTTTTGACGGGTTCCCGCGCACCATACCACAGGCGGAGGCGTTGCGCGACATGCTTGCCGATCGTGGACATGAAGTGGCGGCAATGATAGAGCTGCACGTGCCGGACAACGAACTTACCAAGCGCCTTATACTGCGGGGCAAGGAGAGTGGTCGCAGCGACGACA
The DNA here is from genome assembly GCA_964616945.1 of uncultured Prevotella sp. GTDB lineage: Bacteria > Bacteroidota > Bacteroidia > Bacteroidales > Bacteroidaceae > Prevotella. Next base: position 9,468 of record CAZTUD010000018.1, read on the forward strand.
ACGAGGAAACTATTAAAAAACGCCTCAACGTCTATCACACTCAGACGCAACCTCTCTGTGATTGGTACAATAAGGCTGGCCTGTTCTATTCAGTGGATGGTCTTGGGGAGATAGACCGTGTGTTCGAGGACATCTGCAAGATTATTGATTCAATTTGATGGAGAGCAACTTCGTTGACTACGTGCGCATAGTCTGCCGTTCCGGCAAGGGCGGACGGGGCTCTGCGCACCTAAAGCATATAAAATACCAGCCTAATGGCGGTCCCGACGGCGGCGACGGTGGGCATGGCGGCAGCGTCATATTGCGTGGCAATCACAACTATTGGACGTTGTTGCACCTTAAATACCAGAAACATGTGTTTGCGGAGCATGGAGGCAACGGTGGTTCTGACAAATGCCACGGTACTGACGGCAAGGATGCCTATATCGACGTGCCGTGCGGCACTGTGGTCTATAATGCTGAGACGGGAAAATATGTCTGCGACATTACCTACGACGGTCAGGAAGTCGTGTTGCTTGAGGGAGGTCGTGGCGGGCTTGGCAACTGGCAGTTCCGCACGGCAACGCGCCAGACCCCGCGTTTCGCGCAGCCTGGCGAGCCGGCGCAGGAGATGACTGCCATATTTGAGCTCAAGCTCCTTGCCGATGTTGGGCTTGTGGGCTTTCCCAATGCCGGCAAATCCACGTTGCTGTCGGCCTTGTCAAGTGCCAAGCCAAAGATAGCCAATTATCCTTTTACGACGCTTGAGCCTTCGCTTGGCATCGTGAGCTACCGCGACGGAAAGTCGTTTGTCATGGCCGACATACCTGGTATAATCGAGGGTGCGAGCGAGGGTAGGGGACTCGGGCTGCGTTTTCTGCGCCACATTGAGCGCAACTCGCTGCTGCTCTTCATGGTGCCAGGCGAGAGCAACGATATAAGGCACGACTACGAGGTGTTGCTTGGGGAGCTGGAGAAGTTCAACCCCGAAATGCTCGACAAGCACCGAGTGCTTGCCATTACCAAGTGTGACTTGCTCGACGACGAGCTGATACAGATGCTCAAGGAAGACTTGCCCGATGACCTGCCGGTGGTGTTCATCTCAGCGGTGACTGGATATGGAATAGACGAGCTGAAAGACGTGTTGTGGCGGGAGCTTAACAGCGAGAGCAATAAGCTTGCCGAGATAACCGCAGAAGATACGTTGGTGCACAGGGACAAGGATGTCGGGGAGATAGAGATTGTCGATATGGAGGATGTGGATGATGTTGACGAAGAAGCCAGTCCTGACGTATTATGACATTGCCCAAGGCGTAACCGCTTTCTCCACCACACGGCATGGCGGCTGTAGCAAAGATGCTTACGGCGAGTTCAACATCAATCCCTATTGTGGCGACGATGAGGATGCGGTTGCGGCAAACAGACAGGCATTGGAGCTGGAGCTTGGAATTATTGATGACAATCTTTTGATGCCGCACCAAGTGCATGGTATAAACAACTTGGTGGTGGCGGGAGACGTGCTTTATTGTCAGCGTGAGATGCGTTCTTCTCTCTTTGAGGGCGTTGACAGCCTAACGACAGACCGTGAGAACGTATGTGTGGGCGTATCTACCGCCGACTGTATTCCAGTGTTGCTTTACGACAGCTGCCATCGTGCTGTTGCCGCCGTACACGCGGGGTGGCGGGGAACGGCGCAAAGGATAGTGCTTGCAACTATCCATGCCATGTGGCTAAATTACTACACCTGTCCAGAGGATGTGATGGCGGTCATAGGTCCGGGCATCTCGTTGAAAAACTTCGAGGTGGGGCAAGAGGTGTATGACCAATTTGCCAATCTGCACTTTGACATGAGCCGCATAGCCAAGTGGTTCCCATACGGCTCACAAGAGAAGAAAGGTGGAGCGGAAGGCAAATGGCACATTGACTTGCCGCTCTGCAACAGGTTGCAGCTTGAGAGTGTGGGAGTTGCCCCAAGCAACATCATTGATTCGGGCATCTGCACATACGACAACGTAGCCGACTATTTCTCCGCCCGCCGCCTCGGCATTGCTTCTGGCCGCATCTATACAGGAATAATACTAAAGCCATGAGAAGACTGTCTATATATCTCTTTTCTTTGTTGACCGCCATAGTGGTTTCGGGGCTTTCCCCACTCGTGGGAAAAGATATGCGCGGAACTGTATCACTCCTGCCTTCGGAGGGGGATGGGGGGAGGCTTTTCACGGCGCAGGAGCAATCATCCATCAGTGTGCCGACCCCAGGCCTTTTTGCCCGCAGCAACGCTTTCAACATCGACTTCAATATTCTTGCTGACAACGAATATTCCTTTCCCTTGCCAGTCGGCAAGGCTGAGCTGAAAGCAAATCAAGCCTTGGAGATTGCCACAGCCAAAGGCGATGCCGTGAAGGCCATGTTTGCTGGCACCGTGCGCTATTCACGCCACAGTGAGCAATATGGCAACGTGGTCATAATCCGCCATGACAACGGATTGGAGACTGTTTATGGTAACAATGCGCAGAACCTTGTCAAAGTGGGGCAACGCGTCAAGGCTGGGCAGACGGTGGCGATAGTCGGCGGAAAGGACGGGCGTGTGTTCTGCCTGTTTGCAATCATGGTGAACGGTGGATGGATAAATCCTGAGACTATAATAGAGATAAACAGCCACAGGCTCAGGAAGCAGGTGGTGCAATGCCGCAAGAGTGGCAATCATGTTGTGGTGTCGGTAGTCAAGGCTGAGAAAAAGAAAAGCGTCTCGCTCGACCCTGATGACGTGGAGGAGGATCCGTTTGAGAAGAACGCAACTTTCAAGCTTGACTTGCAAAAGATAGAGAAAGAGCACTGGTCGTACCCGTTGGCAGGTGCGCATGTCATAAGCCCCTTTGGCGGCAAACGCAGACATGCGGGTGTTGATATAAAGACGAAGCCCAACGACGACGTGCTTGCGGCTTTCGACGGTGTGGTTACGCAGTCGGGGCCTTATTTCGGCTATGGCAACTATATCGTTATCCGCCATGCCTATGGATTTTCCACATGCTACAGTCACCAGTCGAAGAACTTTGTGAAGAAAGGCGACAAGGTGAAGGCGGGGCAGGTAATAGGGCTGACGGGACGCACTGGGCGCGCCACCACTGAGCATCTGCACTTTGAGATACGTTTCAAGGGGCGCACAATCAACCCTAATATATTCTTCGACCATGCCAACCACAAGTTGCACGCCAAGGTGCTGACACTGGGACGTAACGGCACAGTCAAATAATGTAGTTCATACAAAAAAGGCATAACAACAAGAAGATGTTGCTATGCCTTTTATTTTTGCGCTGTACCGATTGATTACAGCGTTAATGAGTTTTAGTCGCAGTTGGCGAGCTTGTTCTCAGAACCGAGAACGTCAGTGATCTTGTGCTCGTACATCTCAATCATGTAGTTGCGCGCCACCTTGCCATACTGACGAGGATCGAAATACTCAGGATGCAGAGCCAAAGTCTCGCGCACGCCTGCCGTGTAAGCCAGACGAGAGTCGGAGTCGATGTTAATCTTGCACACTGCGCTCTTTGCGGCCTCGCGGAGTTGCTCCTCTGGGATGCCCACTGCATCGGGCAACTTGCCGCCGTACTTGTTGATGATGTCCACGTACTTCTGCGGAACTGAAGACGAGCCGTGGAGGACGATTGGGAAGCCAGGAAGTTTCTTCTCAATCTCGTGCAGCACGTCGAATGCCAGTGGAGGAGGAATCAGGCGGCCTGTCTTCGGGTCGCGTGTGCACTGCTCGGGCTTGAACTTGTAAGCGCCGTGGCTTGTGCCGATGGAGATGGCGAGGCTGTCGCAGCCGCTGCGCTTCGAGAAGTCAATGACCTCCTCGGGTTTTGTGTAGTGGCTCTCCTCAGCCGAAACCTCATCCTCAACGCCAGCGAGAACGCCAAGCTCAGCCTCGACTGTTACGTCGTACTGGTGGGCATATTCAACGCACTTGCGTGTAAGCTCAATGTTCTCCTCGTAAGGCTTGCTTGAGCCGTCAATCATCACGCTTGAGAAGCCAAGGTCAACGCAATCCTTTACAAGCTCGAAAGTGTCGCCGTGGTCAAGGTGGAGCACAATCTCGGGATGGTGGCATCCGAGGCTCTTTGCGAACTCAACAGCACCTTGGGCCATGTAGCGGAGCAGTATCGGGTTGGCGTATGCGCGTGCGCCCTTTGAGACCTGAAGGATGACAGGGCTCTTCAAAGTTGCGCTTGCGGTGATGATGGCCTGCAGCTGCTCAAGGTTGTTGAAATTGAAAGCAGGAATTGCGTAACCGCCAGTTATGGCTCTCTTGAACATCTCGCGAGTGTTGACGAGACCTAAATCTTTGTAGTTTACCATTTTATTTAAATGTTTAAAAGATGACTTTTCCTCTTTTATTACGCTTGCAAATTTAACAAATTCTTTGGTTCTCGCAAAGCCATACGTGTTTATTTTATGTTGCAGAAATATAAAAAATCTAATAAAGCCATGTGCCTTGTTTCAAGTCAAACGGTTTTGCTACGTCGGTTTTGCAAACTACTGCCAAAAGAACTTAGGCTTGGGCTTTTTGGCTCCCGCCGTGAGCTTGTAGGAGGCGTGGAGCATGAAGTAGCGTGGAATGGAGTTTGCCCACTGCTCTGTGCGACCTTGCGAGTTGAGCGTGAGCGTGGTGGAGTTGAGCTGCCCCAGAATGTCGAAGCCGTCGAGCGAGATGGAGAGTTTCTTCTTGAACAGCAGCTTCGTGAGGCGTGCGTTCCAAATAAGCTCACTTGAGTTCATCTGCGGGTCGTTGTATCCACGGCGGCTGTAGTTGGCGATGTCGGTTGATACCTCGAAGTCGAATGGCAACTTTGCCTTGCTGTTCAGCCCTACGTTGTACCGCCAGGCGTTCACGGTCTGGAAGTCTTGCCTTGCGCTTGTGGCCGCCTGATAGCTGACGCTGGTGTTCAACCCAATGCGCAGGCGGTCGCCGAGCTGATAGGACAGTTGCAGGCGGTTGGTAAGGTTCCAGTTGTTCACCTTGCTGCGTGCGGCGTTCGCTCCATTTACCGTCGTCAGGTCAACGCTGCGGTCATAGCTGCCATTGAATATTTCCTGGAACGTGAGCCTCTGTTTGCGGTCGATGGCCCTGCCGAAGCCGAAATTCATGCCAGCGTTCCAGTTGCCGTTTATGTTTTGTTGCTGTGTGGTTGTGCGGCCTGTGGCCTTGTCATAGAGCGTGGCGGTGGCAATGGCGTTTTTGGTCACGCTGTAGTTGAGGCCGATGTTCATGAATTGCTGGTGTTTCATTATGAAGCGGTTGGCATTGGCGTTGAGTGAGTGGGAGCGTGCCTTTTTCAGGTTTGGGTTGCCGAGGCTGACGACGAGCGGGTTGCTGTCGTCGCGTATGTCGAGCAGGGTCGATAGGTCAGGCTGGCTCTGCCGCGTGCTGTAATTTATCTCCATCATGCGCATTCCCGTGGAGTCGTTGGCTTGGTAATGGATGGTTGCCCCGGGCTGGAAGAAGACAGAGTTGCGGCTCTTGGAATAGCTCTGCTGGCGATAATAGTCCAACGACTCGTGCCTCCATTCCAACGGCAGGTTCAGTCTGATTTGGAATTGTGGGCTGCTCATTCCGTCGCCACGGGTGTAGTCGAACGCCAGCCGGCCTTGGTTGGTCATGGTGTGGCTTCGGCTGCGGTAGGTATTGGTCGCGTCGAGGACACTCATCAATGCCTGACGCGACGATGGCAACATGCCGAGACTGTAAGCTTCTTCGGTGTAGTCGCTGAGGCGGTCGAGGCGGTAAAGCTCGTTGTCGGAAGAGTTGTAGCTTTTCTGGAAGCTGTAGGACGGCATAATGAAAATTGTGTTGACGCGGTCGCTGTCGTTGCCGAGTATTCTGAAATAGTTGGCCTCTACGCTCAGGTCGTAGTTGTGGCTTGGCGACGTGGTGTATTGGTTGCGGTGGTCTTCGGTAGGATTGTCTCCGCCGAGATAGTCGGTCTGGCTCAGGGCGAAGTTGTCGACGTGGCTTCTGCCGTAGTTGATGTGGGCATTGACGCTCGCCATGTTGCCAAGTCCTGTCTTGCCGCCAAAGGCTATGCGGTCGGAGAGGCTTGCGCTGTAGGTTGAGCTTGAACTGCGCCCCTGCCTGTCGTTGCGTTGTCGGTTGACCACTGCCTTGAGCATGGACGTTTCGTCTTGCGGCATGAAAAGGCTATCGAGTGTTTCCATCGACCAAGGCTTTTGGCTGAACTGTCCCGACAGTGACGAGCCTGCCGAGTTGCCAGAAGTGTGGGTGGCTGAGAGCGCACCGTTGAACATCTGCTTGCCAGCGTGCAGCCCCAAGCTCTGTGTCGTAGCCCAGTCCTTTGTGCGCGAGCGGTTTGCGTTGCGGCTCAGGTTGTAATAATCGCCGCCCGTGAGGAAAGTCTGGGTGTTGGTGGTCGACTGCGTGTCGTTGTCGGAGAAGCTGTAGCGGTTGTTTGATGCGAAGAAATTGTCCTCGTCCTTGCCGTCGTAGTGGTAGTCGAGGCCAATGCTGCGGCGCGACTGCATTCCGCTCCCCGCCTGCGGCATGTCGCCCATAGCGTTGTCCTCGCCAGGAATGCTGCCATCGTTGACGTTGTTCATAAGGCCGGTTACGGTGAGGTGCGACTTCTTGGTGTAACCCATCGCAAACAGCTTGTCGCTGTAGCGGTCGTGAGTGCCGGCCGCAAGGTCGGTGTTGGCAATCACGCCGCGCTGGTATTGCTTTTTCAGTCCTACGTCCAAGACGAGGCTCTTGTCGCCCATGTCGCGCTCCATGAGGCGGCTGTCCTTGCCGCGCTTGTCATAGACTTTCACCTTGCTCACGGTGTAGGCAGGCAGGTTTTCCAATGCTTTCTTCGCGTCGCCGCTGAAGAAGTCGCGCCCGTCAATGAGTAGCGAGTTCACTGTGCGCCCGTTCACCTTTATCACACCGTTGTCGAGCGTGGCTCCGGGCAGCTGCCTGATGAGCGCGTCGAGCATGGAGCCTTCGCTCAGGTTGAAGGCGTCGGCATTATAGACGAGCGTGTCGCCGTGCATCACCATCTTTATCTTCGTCGCCTTTACCACCACTTCCGAAAGCGTGTGGGTGTCGGTCTTCAGCCTTATGTCCTCCACCCACTGCGTATTCATCTTTTCAGCCATCTTCACCGCCACCTTTTTATATTGCGTGGCATAGCCAATCATGGAGACGCGCAGCAAGTAGGTGGTGTTGTTCACAACGTCGATGTCATACATCCAAACCGTCTGCCCGAAAAAGGAGCGTTCGGTGGTAACGGTGGAGCGGATTACCGAGCTGTCTTGCACAGACAGCAGTTCAATGGTTGCCCCTGGCAAATCCTCGCCCGTCTCGTCGTCCATGATGCGACCCGAAAGATGGCGGGCCATCATCCCCTCACATACAATAGTCAATAGAAATATAATGAAAGCCCGTTTCATGTTTGAGCATCTTGCGTGGGGGCTTATAGCATCAGCACAGGGCCGCCAGACTTGCGTGTAAGCTCTGAAGCGAAAAGCAGGACGATGAAATAGCACAGGAACGGGATTACGAACGGCAGCGACAACATGCCCGTGGAGTCGGCAATGACGCTCATAAGCAGGAAGCCGCAGCCGCCGATTGGAGTCATCATCAGCAGCGACGACGCGCTCTTGGTCAAGTTGCCAAGTCCGCGCAGCGCAAGGGAGAAAATAGTAGGAAACATTATCGCCTCGAAAACGTAGTTGCAAATGAGGGCAATCATGGAGATGCGACCCAAATTGCACAGCACAAGCCCCATGCACAGCACGCTGCCCGACGCGCATACAAGCAGCGCATGTTCCGCCTTTACCGAACGCATTATCCAGCTGCCGCCAAAGCGTCCCACCATGAAGAACGCCAAGGCGATGGTCAGCACTATCGACGCGGTGTTGTCGCTCATCCAGCCCTTGCCAGTGGTGAAATTGATGAAATAGCTGTTGACGCTTATTTCGGCGACTTCGTATGCCAGAAGCGCAAAAAGCCCGAAGACGAACATGGAGTGGTGACGGAAAAGCTTGACAATGCGCGTGCCTTTGGTGCGGTCTTCGTCGGTCTCCTTGTGGCTTATCTCTGGCAAGTTGACGCGCGAGAACACTATGGCAATAATCAAGACTATGATGCCGAGAATGGCGTAGGGCAACACTATTTTCCGCTCCGTCTGCTCGCCGCTGAACAAGAACTGGCCCACGAAGAACGTTGCCGAGAGCGAGCCGAGGCCGTTGAACGACTGCGAGAGGTTCAGTCGGCTTGTGGATGTCTCTGGCGCGCCCAGTTCGGTGACGTATGGATTTGCTGATGTCTCAAGGAAGACGAGGCCGCAGCCTATGATGAACAACGCCCCGAGGAAAGCGTAGAATGTTCCTGCCTCGGCACCGGGTATGAAGAGCAATGCGCCCACGCCAAACAGAGTGAGGCCGAATATTACACCCGTGCGGTAGCCGTGGCGGTTGATGAACCAGCCGGCGGGGATGGCCATGATGAAGTAGCCAAGATAGGTGGTTACTTGGATGAGGGCCGACTGAGACATCGAGATGTCGAGCACGTTTTGGAAATGCTTGTTCAGCACGTCGAGAATGGCGCGGGCGAAGCCCCAAAGGAAGAACAGCGAGGTTACGAGTATGAATGGCAGCAAATACTGTCGGCTTGTAAGTTTTGGACGACTCATATACTGGTAGTTTCTGTTAATTTGATATTGCTGGCAAAATTACTCATTTTATTTCTAAAACGCAACCCCTATGACAAGTTATTCACGTCTTTCGTGGTCAGTATCTGCTTTAGCAGGAATGTGGCGTTTTGGTTGCGGGCCACGCCTGGCGTTATCTTATAAGAATAGGTGACGTTGTTTCCAAGCTCAATCTCGAAGCAATAGTTGTGGAAGCGCGGGCTTTCCTCTTCCATCTTTGAGAGTTCGAGGTCGTGGGTGGCAACTATGCCACTCACGGGATATTGCATTATGCTCCGCAGGAAGAGGCGCGAGCCGTTGAGCTTGTCGAGCGAGTTGGTGCCTTTCAATATTTCGTCAAGGATGATGAGGGTGCCTCCCCCTCCTGTAAGGGAGAGGCTTCCTATGAGTTGTCTCAGCCTCAGCAGCTCGGCGTTGAAGTAGCTTATGCCGTGGGCGAGGTCGTCGCTTGTGCGCATGCTTGTGAAAAGGTTGAAGCGCGAGACCGTAAGACTTTCGGCGAACACGGGCATCCCGTTCATAGCAAGAATGTAATTCACGCCTATGGCACGCAGGAAAGTGCTCTTGCCTGCCATGTTTGCCCCAGTTACGATGTAGAAGTTGCGGTTCTTGATGGAAAAGTCGTTGCGCACGGCTTTCTCGCCGAGGAAGGGATGGTATAATCCTTTGGCTTCAAACACAATCTCGTCGCTGTTCACTACAGTCGCCTCTTGGCTGTAACTATTCGCCTTAAACTGCGCCATTGACACCAACGCGTCAAGTTCGGCGATTGCGGCAATCCATTCGGGCAAATTCTCGGAAGCCGTCTGCCGCCAACGGTAAAACTTGCAGACGAGGAAAACGCCCCTCAATCCGAAAGCGTCGGAGAAAAAACGGTAAGCATCGTTGCCGCGAAGCACAAGCGTCTCGACGATGGCGGTAAGCGTCTCGAAAGAGCCGATTGACTGCGAAATGTCTTCTGAGAACCTACTCCAAGCTGATATTTGCTCTTTTGGCATACTGACATTCCCTCCCTTTGGGAGGGGTTTGGGGGAGGCTTTTTGACTGTGCCTTACAAGCCTCATCAGTGGCTGCATTTGGTCGCGCAGATGGTTGCCGAGCTTCAGCATTTCGCCCAAATACTTGTTGGCGAGCCCTTGCACAACGAAGAAGTTCACGAAAAGCCACAGTATGGGCAGCAATGGATTTACTAAGCCATATACGGCTGCAATGATGCTGGCGAAAATGCCGGCAACCAAAAGCCATGCTACAATCTTTATCGCCTTGCCGCCAAAGGAGGCTGGTATGCTTATTTTTCGCAGTGCGGGCAGCGATTTCAATATCGCGTCGGTGTCGATTTTGCTGTCCACACCGTAGGATATGAAGCGCATCCGCCATGCGACTTGGGATGCGAGGTCTAATATTGGGGACTTGTTACTGCTGTGGTCTTCAACCGAGCTGAGATAATAAGCCAAGCGGTCGGCCCCGCCAGTTGTCGCCGTGCGGTTTATGCGCTGGTAGAGGCTTTCCTTGCCGAAGATGTCGAGGTCGTAGGTGAACGGGTGGTGCGGGTCAACATATCGTTGCCCATCGTCGAAAGCGCTGAAGTCACCGTCCATGTAGGCCATCTCGTTGGCGTAGGTCTTGCGCATCCGTTTGGTGTCGGCTATGCGTTCGCTGTTTTTCACGTCGCGGTTGCGCACCACCACGTACAGTCCGAACATGGCTACGGCAAGCAGCCCCTCCACCGTCCTCGCCGCAGTGGTGTGGCTGAGGGTTATGAGAACGATGAAGAAGATAATGGCGAGAAACGACGTTATCTCCGCCGCCACAAAGCCACGGCTTCGCGCTCTCAGTGCGTTTGTCTGTGTCTGCAGCCTGTCGGCCTCTTTCCTGTAGCTTTCTCTCAGATTGTCTCTTGTGGCCATATCATTTCTTCCGCTGCGACTTGCGGTTGGCCCGTTGCTCGCGGTATTTGGCTTTCTGCTTGGCGGAGCCTGAGCCGTGGGCGCCGGTGATGTACTTCTTTTTCTTCGCCTTGGTCTTCACCTTGCCGTTGTCGGCAGGAGCCTGTGGCGCACGGTCGAAAGTGATGCCGTTGATGAGAATATCTTCTATGTCCATACTCCATTCAAATCATAATTCTCAATTCTCAAACCTCAATTCTCAAACTGGTTAGTGGTGGAAAAGCCTCACGTGGGTCATTGCCATTGCAATGCCGTATTTGTCGCAGGTCTCTATAACGTTGTCGTCGCGTATGCTGCCGCCCGCCTGCGCGATGAACTGCACGCCGCTCCTGTGGGCGCGCTCAATGTTGTCGCCGAAGGGGAAGAAAGCGTCGGAGCCGAGGCTCACGCCAGTGTTCTTCGCAATCCATGCTTTCTG
>CAZTUD010000019.1:0-19414 GCA_964616945.1 uncultured Prevotella sp.
GCCCTCACGATGGAGGTCATAGGAGCCATCAGTGCGCTTGTCGAAGTTTACGCCCCATTTCACAAGGTCCCGTATCGCCGCCGGCGCATTCTTCACTACATGCTCCACCGCCTTCGGGTCGCTGATGTAGTCGCCCGCAACCATCGTGTCGTGGATGTGTTTCTCGAAATTGTCCACCTTCAGGTCAGTAACCGAGGCAATGCCTCCCTGCGCCTTTGCCGTGTTGGCCTCGTCAAGGGTTGTCTTGCACACGAGCGCGACGCTCCCTTTGCCCGAGCGAGCCACTTTCAAGGCAAAGCTCATACCGGCCACGCCGCCGCCGATGATGAGGAAATCGTAATGATATATCATGGTTTACGATGTAATTGTATTCCGCTTGCAAAATTACGCAGAATTTATAAAATAATATAAATTTATAAGGAAAAAATGTGCCACGCATAAACATAAAAAGTCCGTGCCGCAACATATCGTCGCGACACGGTCAATAGTTTTATCAAAGCTGCGTCTGTTGGAGCAGCATATTAATTTACCTGCCTGTTCTCATGCGCCTTGGGCCAAGCACAGGCTTCGCCCCGCTGCCATTGTCTTTCTCAAGATATGCCCAGTAGAGGTTTCGCAGTGTCAAGCTGATGCCATCGTATGTGCCGTCGGTGCTCAGGGCGAGGCGCAGGCCAAAGAAGTAGTAGCTTGAGCCATACTTTGCCGAGACATCGAAGTCCCAAGTGTTGTAGCCATTGTCATCCACGCTCCAGTAGCCCACTCCGCGATACGTGGTGTCGTCGCTGCGGCGCGTAGATGAGCCGTTGCTTGTGGAGAGGATGAGCAGGCGCACCTGATATTCCACATTGCGATCGGTGTACAGTCCTATGCTGTCGAGATTGAGCACGGTGATGGTAGGCTCGTCAGTGCCAAGCTCCACGGGTATGCGGAAGCCATAGCGGCTGTAACTGCCAGAGGTGAAGTGGAGAGCGTAGGTGCCATCGTCGTCGCGCGAGAGCGTCATGGGGTAGCTGCTCTCCGGGTCGGAGGATGAGCTGGTGGTGTACCAAAGGTTGTAGTTGCCTACAAGATCCTTGTCTGCCTCAAACTGCGTAACGCTTATGGAATCGCGCATGGTGCCGGAGGAATAATAGACAAAGCCCTGGCGCGGGTTGCCAGTAGCGTTCTCGGCAAGCGATATGCGCAAGGAATCGCCGTCCACGACAGGCGCAAGCCAGTCGTCAGAAGTTGACACGGCGATTTCGGTGTTGTGCTTCATGTAGAACGGCAGGCTTTGTGCGTCGTCGTTAGTAACTATGCTGTTGTCCGCTGTGCCAGTCTCAAGCTGGAACACGAAGCCGAGCTGCTGCACGGTTACATGCGTGGAGTCGGAGCCCGACCATATCGTTATCTGCGACGAGCGTCCTTCAAGGTTGTCGTTCTGCGTTACAGCGAGGTTGACGGTGTTTCCGCTTACCGTTGCCGTACACCAGTCGGCAGACGACGTAACGTTGGTGATGCCGTTTTGCGCATTGACGGTGATGAAGCCCGTGGAAGGCGCGGCCTGGAACACTACCGACGTGCTATCTACAGTGATGGTGGCAAAATGTTCGTAGGGGTTCGCGCTGTCGTCGTAGTCCTTGCACGAGCCAATGGCCAGTGCCATCATCATTGCTACAGGAATATAGAAAAACTTCTTCATGGCTTACTGGTTCTTGGTGAATGAGGTGAAGTACTGTATGCGGTATCTGCCATCGAGCAAATAGTCGGTGTAAGTTGTCGGCAAGTTCTGTACGTATGAGCCGCTCTGCGTGTATTCGCGCAGGTAGAGGCCAGTGGCGTTGCGCGCCCACGTGCCGTTGTTGACCCACGTATAACTTTGGCCGTCGTCGGAGAGCTTGGTGCGCAGTCCGTAGCCGTTGGTCCAACCTATATATCCCTGTGCGGCGGCATACAGTCCGAGACGTGCACGGTTGCCGTTTGGCAGGTTCTCGCCCACATACTGTGGATAGAACTCGATGCTGTTGTCGCTCTTGGTGTAGCGCATGATGATGTCGTATGACGGCGCGAGACCCCGCATGAGGTAGCTGCTGCGGTCGGCGGTCGGCACAAGCGTCACCGTTACCGTATGCTCGCTGCCTGTAGAGCTGGTCTTGTAGCCAAGTGTCCACGAGCCCGCCCACTGGTTGTAGAGAATGACCCATTCGGGGAATGACCCTTCGAGGGTGAAGGCATTGCCCTTGCTGTCGGTGCCAGTGTAAGTGTGGCTGTCGAAATCGTAGGCAATCTCCGAGAATGTTGCGTCGCCCGCTTGTACGGGTTCCTTGAACCTTATGCCCGTGTTGGTGAAGGTGAAGTAGTCGGTTTCTTCCTCAGAGCCAATGGTGAGCGCAGCCGAGAGCGATGCCGGCGTGACTTCGCCGCTCACCTGCACGCCATTGACAGTGCCGCTGACCACAGTGTAGGAGGCGTCGGTATAGTCGCTTGCAAACTGCGCCTGCTCCTGTAGATATTGTTCTGCCGGACGGTCGAGGCGGCGCATGTAGTAGGTCATGCCGGAGCGCGAGCCGTGGAGCTTTATCAGGTTGGCGGCCACGCTGTCGATGACATAGTCAACGTCGCCGCCATAGCCGTGATAAAGTGCCGACGTGCCTTCTGAGAACTCATGGATAAGCTCGTTGTAGGTATCGAAAATGAGCGTTGCCGCTGTCTCGGAGGTTATCTTATAATAAGATGTGACGACTTTAGAAGTGTCAAGTTCCGAGCGCACATCCACGGTGAGGGAGTCGAACTTGCATGTGAATGCGTAGCCGCCATATTCGTTGGTTGACGACGAGTTCTTGTACAATTCCATCACCCATCCATATGGCGCGTCCATAAGGGTGCGCCGCGCCGTGGCCTCATAGTTGGCAAGACGCGCCGACGCCGACTGGTCGAAGTAGTCTTCCTGGTCCTTGAGGCACGAGCTAAAGAGCATGGCGGGAAGGAGGAAGAGCAACAGTGTTGTCAGTTTATTTGTTTTCATAGTTTTGTCGTTTTTAGGCCGTTACTGTATTTCGAGGCTTGTGAGGTCAATCTTTCCGTTCACCACGTCGGCCTCGCGCCGCAACACCACCGAGCGAAGGACATCCATGTCAACGCCCCACGTCGAGCTCATGTAGTTTCTCACGCTGTTGAGCTTGGTCTCCAAGTAGTTGCGCCCGTCGGTTCCCGCCTCGGTCATCCATTCTTCCCACTGCTCGGCGGTGTTGGTGACATAGATTGAGAACATCTCAGCGAAGTCCTCGTTTGCTTCCTTCTGGGCGTAGTCGGAGATGAAGCCCCGCGTGAGGTAGTCTTCATCGTAGGGACTGTCACTCCAGTTGTCGGCGACATAGCCGGTTGAGGTTATGAGCTGGTAGCTTGATGGATAATCCACGGTCTGGTTCAGGATGTGCGTAAACTCGTGGTATATGGTCTTGAGGTAATACTGGTTCAGCTCGCTGACAGAGCCAAGGTGGGTCTCAAGGTTGTTCACGCCAAGCATGTAAATCTTCTTGCCACCCTCCGCCGTACCGAGCGTGTAGGTGCCGTTGTTGTGGTATTCCAGGTTGCCCACTATGATGAGCTGCTTGGGAAAGTTGGCATTGGTGAAGTCGGCTCCCACGGCCTCGTCGAAAGCCTCAAGGCAGGCGTACTTTATGATGTGCGCCAGCTCTATTGACTGGGGGTAGTTGGCGGGAATGAGATAGAAGTTGTGGTCCACTTCCGTAGTCTCGAAGCGGTACTGATAGTCGATGTTGTAAGTGTTGACGTAGTTGGCGCGCAGCCACAGGTCGAAGGCGTTGTAATCAACCTGGTCAACAGTGATGATGCTCTCGTTCTCCGGATCGCCGTCGGAGCAGGAGGTCAAAAGTAAAAAGGTAAAAAGGTAAAAGGGTAAAAGAAATGGCCATACCCTTGTCTTCATTGCCTTTGCTTTTTGTTTATTGTTGGTGTTCATGGTTTTTCTGCTTTTTGTTTTTTTGCCGCAAGCGGCACACTATTTGACGGAGCTGTTACCTCGGGTTTGCCGTCATGCCTGCCTGGCGCACGCGCAATGGTATCTGCACGGCGCGGCGGAGGTCGTCCTTAGAAAGGAAGTCGGTCTGCGTCTCCGGGCCGCCTGCCGCCGACATCTTGCGGCGCGGGTACTCAATGCCATAGCGCTTTATGTCGAACCAACGCAAGCCGAATGGCATGGTCTCCAAGCGGCGGAAGCCGAGCACGCACTGCAGCATGGTCTCCTGCACGCCGCCCTCCTCGCCGATGGTGAAAGCGGGATGCAAATGCTTCTTGATGGTACTTTCCATGCCGTCCTCGTAGCTGTAGTCGCGGGCGTTATAGAAAGCCTGTATGCTCTGTGGTGTCAACGTCTCGGTGGATGTCGTGAAGTTCTGCATCCACGTCGTCAAGTCGGCAGCCGCGAGGTCGTATTGCCCGGTCATGATGTAAGCCTCGGCGCGGTTGAGCAGGCACTCGTCGGTGGTAAAGAGCGGGAAAATGGTGGCTCTGTAGCCAGTGCCCGCCACGGCATCGGTATATTCGAAGAGGTTGGGCACACGATAGAAGATGTTGTAGTAGTAGCCCGACGAATTGTAGGAATGGATGCGTGCCACTATGTTGGTGTTGGAACCGAAAATGTTGGTTGCCAGTGCCGTCTCTGCCGATGCCACATACGGACCGTGAGTATATTTCTTGTAGTAGTTGTTGTTGCTGAACGCACGTCCGAGATAGCCGCGCGACGAGCAGAGCAGCAGGTTGCAGTTAAGCTCCGACGAGACATATTGCTCGGCCTGTACCTCACGGTCGGCGGCGTAGTTGGTTGCCAAGTCGTTCCAGTCGCGCAACATAGCCTTCGGGTTGGTGCCGAGCACTACGTTGGCGCACTCAATGGCCTTGTCCCACTTCTCATAATAAAGGTAGAAGCGCGTGGCGAAAGCGTATGCCGCCAAGCGATTGAAATGATATTTTGGAATGCTGAGATGGCTGTCGCCCACGAGTGGCAGGCCTTCCTCGATGTCCTGGGCTATGTTGGCGTAAGTCTCTGCCACGGTTCCGCGGTCGCGCACGGTGCCCACCTCGGTCAGCTGGTCTTTCATGTACGGCACGCCGAGGTCGGTGCCTGACGTGGCACTGTTGTAGTTGAGCGAGAACACATTCACGAGCACGAAGTGGGCATAGGCACGTGCGATGAGAGCCTCGCCCTTGCACTCGCGCAATGTCTGCGTGGAGGCTCCGCCAAGGTCTTCTATGCCTTGCAGGGCATAGTTGGCTGTGGTGGCGGCATCATACGCCGCGCTCCAGAAGTTCTGTGGCGAGTCGTTGTTGGTCTCCGTGGGGTCTTTCCATTGGTAAATCTCGTCGAGGAAAGCATTGGTATAGGTGTTGTCGTATTCGTCAACGTCGTCGGAGAGATACTCGCAGAACAAGTTGAAACTTGTTGACGGATAGGCGTTGACAAGTATCTGCACCACCTTGTCGCCAGTGTCTATGGAGGTGCGGTTGTCTGGGGTCTTGTCGAGGAAGTCGTTGCACGAGGCAAGTCCAACGCACAATGCCAACGCCATATATATAATAATGTGTCTTTTCATGGTATGCTTGCTGAATTTAGAATCCTAACCTTAATGTCATGGTGAATTGCTTCGGGTTGGGGCTTGCCACACCGCCAGAATTGAAGAACTCGGGGTCTTGTCCGTTGAGCTTCTTGTCGGCGTAGATGAGGAACATGTTGGTAGCCTGTAGCTTGAGCGAGAGCTTAGTCATGCCGACAGCCGAATATATTTTCTTCGGGAAGTCGTAGCTGAGGCTTATCTCCTTCATGCGTATGAAGTCGCCCTTTGCAATGCGTGCCGTGGAGTAGTTGTAGGCGTTGTAGGCACGTGGCAGGTCTGAGTCGTTCCAGTACATCTGCCGTGTGGCGATGACGGGAATGTCGGTCTTCAGCTCGTCGCCTGGCACCTCCCAGCGGTTGACAAACTCCTTTGGCGTCGCCGTGAGGTCGGTGTAGCGGTACTTGAACACTGGGTCGAGGCGCACGACGTTGCCGAACGAATAGGTTATGAAGACGTTGAGCGTCAGGCCCTTGTACTTGAAGATGTTGCCGAACGAACCAGTGTCGGTGGGGTCGGTAGGACCTTCATATTTAAGAAAATCAAGGTTGCCGTCCTGGTCGGCCAGCTGGAAGCTCACGCCCGTAGTGGTCGTTGTGCCACCAGTGTAGGCGAAGACGGGCAGGCCTTCGCTGTTCAGTCCGAGGAATGGAATGGAGAACAACGCGCGCACGGGATAGCCTTGGCGGGCGAAGCCGTTGCCGCGCACGAAAGCTATGAGGTTCGACGATGTCTGCAAGTCGGTCACCTCGTTGTGGGTGTGGGAGTAGATGAAGCTCGTTGTCCACGAGAAGTCCTTGGTCTTGATGTTTGTCGTGGAGAGGCTCAATTCTATGCCGTTCGACTTCATGGCCGCAATGTTTCCAGTCTTGCGTGTCTCGCCATCGGTGCCATCAGCGAAGGCATAGCCTATGAGGTCGTAGTTGTTGCGGCGGTAGATGTCCATCGTGTAGTTGATGCGGTTGTTGAGGAAACCTGCCTCAAGGCCAAAGTTCCACTCGTGCTTCTTCTCGTAGGTGAGGTCGGGGTTGGAGATGGTGGAGATGTAGAGGCCCGACTCGCTGTCGCGCGTGAAGTATCGCCACGGGGTGTTGGCCCTGATGATGGTCAGGGCGTTGGTGACCGACGGGCGGTCGGCAGTTAGCGAGTAGGAGAGCTTGAACGTGAGGTGGCTCAGTGCGGGGCGCAGTTTCTCGAACCACGATTCCTCGTGCACATTCCATGCGCCAGACACGTTCCACGTAGGCAGCCAGCGCGACGTGCGGGCCTTGCCCAAGCCGTTGGTGCCCTCATATCGGAACGTGCCGTTGATGGTGTAGCGTCCCTTCCACGAGTAGGTTGCGTTGGCGAAGAATGCCGCCGAACGCGTGTGGCGGTTTGAAAGGGTGAAATAGTCGTTGCCGTCCTCCTGCCCTTTCTTGAACACCTGATAGGCGTAGTTGGCAATTTCGCCGAGGCTATACTGCATGCCCCAGCCGCGGAACCAAGTAGAGCGGCGGTCATACGAGTTGGTCTCAAGTCCGCCGTAGAAGTTCACGATGTGGTCGTTGTTGAACACGTCGTTGTAGGCAGCCGAGAGACGCATGTCCCATCCGAACATGCGGTTGTCGGAGCGCTCCAGTATGCCGCCGTTGGGCAGCACGGTGATGGGCAGCGCATAGGGGTTGTCGGGGTCGGTGTAGAGATACGGGTTCTCGTCGCGTATCGTGGAGTTGCCCATAGCGCGGTAAGCTTGCGCCTGGTTGCTGTCGTCGAGGATGTTGTGCTCCTGCGACGTGCTGCTGTATTTCACAGCCCAAAGCCCGATAAGCTCAACCTTGGTGATGGGCTTGTAGGTGAGGCGGAACTGCGAGCGGAAGTCGAACACGTTCAAGTCCATGTAGTTGTTGGCAAGTTCGTGCTTGATGTTGAACGGCGCGTAGTTTCGCGTGTAATAGGTGTCGGGGTCGAGCGTGCGCGACGAGTTCAGGGCGTAGGAATAAGGGTTGATGTCGAAGTCGCGGCTCACGTCGCCGTGCACGAGGTCAACGCTCTGCGACAGCGTGCCGGGTGCCCTCTGCTTGCGGTAGGAGGCGTTGCCAATGACGTTGACGTTCACTTTCTTCGAGATGTCGTAGCTCGTGTTGAGGTTGAGGGTGTAGCGTTGCACCTTGCTCTGCAGCGTCCATCCCGGGTCGTACATGGCAGACACCGAGGCATAGGTGGAGCTGCGATCAGTGCCCGACGAGATGGAGACCGAGTGGTTCTGCATGATGGAGTTCTTGAAAAGCTCGTCAAACCAGTCGGTGTTCCTGTATTCAGCGTCGCGAAGGTAGGCGGCCTTCGCCTCCGGCGTGTTGTCAAGCCCGTACTGGTGGGTAACGGGATCGTAGTCGCTCAGCAGCTGGTACATCTTGCCGTAAACACCGCTGTTTGACGCGTTGGCGACATCGGCGTAGCCGAGCCAGCCTTTCTGCTCCATCTCCTGATAGACCGACATCTGGTCCTGCGAGTTCATTATGTTGAAGTTGCTGTACGAGGGCTTCAGGCGCATGGTGAACTCGCCAGTGTAGCTGATTTGCGCTTGCCCGGCATGTCCGCGTTTTGTCGTAACCACTATCACGCCCGCCATAGCGCGTGCGCCATAGATAGATGTGGCTGAGCCATCCTTCAATATCTGGAAACTCTCGATGTCGTCGGCATTGAGACCGGCTATGGCCGAGGAGATGAGGGTGTTGGCGTCGCCCGACGAGAGGTCGTCGGCATCGACATCCACAACGTCTTCCATTATCACGCCGTCAACCACCCACAGTGGCTTCGACGAGCCGTAGATGGAGGTTGCGCCACGCACACGTATCTTCGGGGCCGTGCCGAAAGTGCCAGTAACGTTTTGCACCGTAACGCCAGCGGCGCGGCCCTCAAGGCTTCTGGAGATGTCTGCCATGCCGTCAATCTTCGCATCGGCGGCGTTGACCTTGGTCGAGGAGCCGGTGAAGAGACGCTTGTCAACTTTCTGCATACCGGTGACCACGACCTCTCCAAGAGTCTGGTTGTCGGCTTTCATGTTGATTGTCATGCCGTTGCGCGGCGTTACGGTCTGCGTCTGCATGCCGATGTAGGTAACCACGAGTTTCTTGCCTGAAGGCACGCTGATGGAGAAGTGGCCATTGATGTCGGTAATGGCTCCTCCCTCCTTCGAGCCTTCCACCTTGACGGTGGCTCCTATGGCCGGGTCGCCGTTGTCGTCGACCACAGTGCCGGAGACCTTCGTCTGAGCGAGGGCCATGCCTATCGACAAGGAGAGGCAGGCCAAGAGTAAGCTTAGTCGTTTGCTCATAAGTCTGGGTTTTTAAATTGATTTACTGTTTTTATTTTTTCTTTTTCACATTCCAGCTTTTAGTCCGTCTCAGGGTTTAAGCGTAGTGTGCAAATTTAATAAAAATAAATGAGACCAAGCGCGAAAAAAGATTTTTTTTTGTGTTTACACATTATTTATTATTATATCGTCGTTTTTTTGATGAGGCAAAGCCGATTTATTATTACCTTTGCGGCTGAAACGAAATAACTAAAAATCACGTCATGATTAACCAACAACTGCTTCACCCCGAGAGCATCGTCGTAATAGGCGGTTCCAACAATGTTCACAAGCCCGGCGGCGCACTCGTGCGCAACCTCCTGAGCGGCGGCTACAAAGGCACGCTGCGCATAGTCAACCCCAAGGAAGACGAGGTGCAGGGAATAAAAGTGTTCCACGACGCAAAAGAGCTGCCACCCACCGACATGGCGATACTTGCCGTGGCGGCGAAATTCTGCCCCGGCTACGTTGACTACCTCGCCGCCGAGAAAAGCGTCAAGGCGTTCATCATCATCACGGCGGGCTTCGGCGAGGAAACTGAGGAAGGCGCACGCCACGAGCAGCACATTATTGACACGTGCGACAAATACGGCTGCGCCCTGATAGGCCCCAACTGCATCGGCATGATGAACTCGTGGTTTCACGGGGTCTTCACCAAGCCCATTCCGCAGCTTCACCCAAAGGGCGCCGACTTCATATCGGGGTCGGGCGCCACGGCGGTGTTCATCCTTGAGTCGGCGGTCGTCAAGGGGCTGCCTTTCAACACAGTGTGGAGCATTGGCAACGGCAAGCAGATAGGCATAGAGGATGTACTACAATACATGGACGAGAACTTCGATGCAGAGCGCGACTCCCACATCAAGCTGCTCTACATCGAGAACATAAGCAATCCCGACAAGCTTCTCTACCACGCCAGCTCGCTCATACGCAAGGGCTGCCGCATAGCCGCCATAAAGGCGGGCAGCTCGGAGAGTGGGTCGCGGGCGGCAAGCTCCCACACGGGGGCCATAGCCTCAAGCGACTCGGCTGTCGACGCACTCTTCCGCAAAGCGGGCATCGTGCGCTGCCATTCGCGCGAGGAGCTTACCACCGTGGGCTGCATCTTCACCTTGCCACCGCTTCGGGGCAAGAATTTTGCCATAGTTACCCACGCGGGCGGCCCAGGCGTGATGCTCACCGACGCGCTGTCAAAGGGCGGGCTGAACGTGCCAAAGCTGGAAGGCCCACTCACCGAGGAGCTGAAGTCGAAGCTCTTCCAAGGCGCGGCGGTATCCAACCCCATCGACATCCTCGCCACTGGCACACCCGAGCAGCTCGGCATTGCCATAGACTATTGCGAGCAGAAGTTCGACAACATCGACGCAATGTTCGTCATCTTCGGCACGCCGGGGCTGGTCCAGCTCTATGAGGCCTACGACGTGCTCGACAAGAAGATAAGGGAATGCCGCAAGCCCATATTCCCGATACTGCCGAGCGTGGTGACCGCCGGGCCGGAGGTGAACGAGTTCCTGAGGAAAGGGCACGTCAACTTCTCCGACGAGGTTACGCTTGCCCGATGCCTCGTGCGCGTGATGAACACGCCGAAGCCCGCGCAGGAGGGCGTGAACCTTTTCGGCGTTGATTTCATGAAGATACGCTCCATCATAGACAGCATAAAGGAGAGCGGCTACATACAGCCGCAGCTCGTGCGCCAGATACTCTCATGCGCCGGCATACCGCTCGCCCCGGAGATGGTTTCCGACAACAAGGAGGAGCTGGCCGCCTTTGCCGAGAAGATAGGCTACCCCGTGGTGGCGAAGGTGGTGGGACCAGTACACAAGAGCGACGTGGGCGGTGTGGCCCTGAACATCCGCTCGAAAGAACACCTGATGCTCGAGTTCGACCGCATGATGAAGATAAAAGACGCCCACGCCGTGATGGTGCAGAAGATGCTCAAGGGCACCGAGCTGTTCATAGGCGCAAAATATGAGCCGCGCTTCGGCCACGTGGTGCTGTGCGGGCTTGGCGGCATATTTGTAGAGGTATTGAAAGATGTGTCGAGCGGCCTGGCCCCGCTGTCGATGGAGGAGGCCGAGTCGATGGTTCACTCGCTCCGCGCCTACAAGATAATAAAAGGTACGCGCGGGCAAAAGGGCGTGAACGAGCGCAAGTATGAGGAGATAATAGTGCGCCTCTCCACGCTCCTGCGCTTCGCCACGGAGATAAAGGAGATGGACATCAACCCGCTGCTCGCCGACGAGAACGACGTGGTGGCGGTGGACGCAAGGATAAGGATAGAAAAGTAAAAGGCAGGCATTATCCAGGGTTTCGGGCTATGCGGTTGTAAAATTCTTTTCCGCGCAACCCCCTCTGTGAGCGCGATATTTTCAGCCAACGGGAGATTAATTTTCGTACAGCGCAATGGAGAGCGAGGTTGCTAAGTCGTTGCAAATCAACGATGTAACAAAATTTAAGATTTTCACCTGCCGCAAGCTACCCTCCTTTGCGGCGGCGAGGTGCCTTCTTCGCGCCGCCAAGAAGCCTTCTTTACGCCGCGAAGAAGGCATCTCGGCGGCGTAAAGCAGGAGACCTTACGCCGTAAGGTACAAGCCCGTACGCCGCACGAGGTCCGAAGAGGCGCCGCAAGAGGCGTTTCCAGCCTCTGGAAGGCCAAGTTTCCGTTGTCCTAACTTTTTACTTTTTGTTAAGTTATTTCGTGTTTTTAATCCCAGCCTTTCCAAATGTCGTTGTCCTCACCATAGGACTGGTCATCCCAAACGCTTCGGTGATTGCCCCAGAAAGTGTTGCGCTTCGCCTCCTCTTCCGACGGGTCGCCGTCGATTATCCTGTGGTGGTTGCCGTCAGGGTCTGTCCAACTGATGGCATTGTCCATCAATGCGTCCTGACAGAGAGGGGTGATGCTTGCATTTGGCGAAATGTAAGTTCTCTTTTTCATTGCTTTATACATCCTCCTCTGCTTTAACGGTTGAATATTTTGCGTCCGCCAGTGACGTAGATGCCCTTTGGCAACTGTCCCAACTGCGATGCGTCGTCGGCAACACGCTGTCCCGCAAGGTTATACACGGCATTGGAGCCGCTTGCCTGTGGATGGCGGTCGGTTGACACACCATTGATGTAGGTAACCACACTGACAGGACTGCCTGGCTCAACAAACCTGAAAGTCATGTCCTTTGCGCCAGAACCGCTGTCGGCGGTAATCCACCATTTGAAGCCCTTTATGGTTCGCGCACTGGCAAGATGGTACATGTCGCCGTTGAAGATGTAGTAGGCTCCCGACTGCGGGGCTGCGGAGTTGCTGGACGACAGCTTGCCCCATGTGCCATTGGCGGTAAGCTTGCCCGTGGTGAAGGCACTGCCCGTGCCAGTCCATTCGGTGCCGTCAACTTCGGTGCTGAAAGTGCTTTTGTCACCAGACCAAGTGCCGCTTATGTCGTTGGGGTTGTAGTCTTGCCTGCCAAGCACATAGAGGTTGCCTTTCACCTCCCTCGTTACCCCGTCTGTGGTTTCCGACCATTCTACATAGCCCGGCTCGTGGGTGGCACGAATGAGATAATATTCGCCAGCCTGGATTGCCGTGGCCCCGGCCGTGAGGTTCACGAGCGTAAAGTCTATGCTCGTGGGGCTGTTCCAAGGTGCTGCCTTGCCTATGCCCGCAAGCTTGCCCAAGCGCACGTCCTGCCCGAAAGCGTTGCGCACCTGCTCGGTGGTCAGGCTGACGGGCAATATTATGGGTTGCCAATAGTTGGTCTTCGCATTGCGGCGCAAGTAGCAGGTGCGGTTGGTGAATCCATCGCCAAGGTCCGAGGTCATATAAGATATGTTGTCCTTGTCCTCGTCGAAAAGGAACGGCGACTGTGCGCCAAGGAAGTGCAACTGCATGTTGTCTATGGCAACGTAGGTGGCATCGTGCTTGAACTGCCAAGTCGCCGTTACATCGTTGTAGGTTTCCTCGGCGGAATAGCTGACATAGTCGTTCTGCTCGGCTCCATCTTTCCGCAGACCTATTTTAAGGATGTATGGATTGCTGTCGGTCGTGCTTTCTGGAACCGTGAACAGCACGCCGACTGTCAGGTTGGTGTTTTGGTCGAGATATTTCGCGCATGTCACCCAGTCGTTTTTGGCTGTGCCAATCGACGTTGTATGGTTGGCGATGCCGTCGGCACTGCCCTTGTGCCACAGCTCTGCGCCTGGCGTGCCAGACGGGACGGTGGTCTCTTGCAACATGGTCTCGCCGTGCTGCACGAACAGCCGCCCTGAAGTGTTGCCGTAGGCGTAGGCGCGCGCCGTGAGCATGTAGCGGCCCGGCGTGGTGAATTTCACGGTCTGGTATGCCTTGCCTTCCCCCTCCAGCGCGGCCATCTCATATTGCGCGTTCGCCATGTGGTATTCGTCGTTGACAGTTCCCGAGCCCCAGCTTGCCGGCTCCAGCTTGCGTAGCACTGCCTCATTCCACGGCGTGCCATAGAGTCCCTGCTCTGAGGCGGCAACATATGTAGTGCCAGAGGGCAAGACTGTGAAGCTCTCAGGCTTCTCCAAACTGCTTGTGGCGTTGTCTATCGTCCAGTCCTTGCGGGGATTGCCGCCTTCGGCAAGTTCCCCAGCCGAACTTTCCACCGTCCATACTCCACTGCCGCCGAAGCTTGTCTGCCCGCGGTCGAAATACGGGTCAGTGAGCAAGTATGACACATTGGCATTCAGTCCGCCATAGCTGTTGGCTTCTGTCGCTGTCTGCATGTCTTCAAGCTCATCCTGCGAGACAAGCCTCCACTGGTAATATTCCGGGTTGTAGCCCGACCCCTCGATGACTGACTTGTCGGCAGCCTGATAGAATGCCGTGCGGTCCACCCCAAGCGTCTTGGGATATGTGCCAAAGGAGGTGCCGAGATAGAACGAGCCGTCGTCAGACTGGCTGCTGTTGCTTATTGTCTCCTTCAGATAATACGTATAAGTGTCGGTGTTCGAGGCATCCTCCACGCGCTCGAAGCTCCATAATCGTGAATAATACACTTTCGTGGTGCCCACCGTATAGAAGCCAGCCGGACGACCGTCCAGAATGGCGTTGTAAACGTTTGTGGAGTTCTCGGTGCTTGTCGACCATCCTGGCACGTTGCAGCCCATAGCGTTGGCGCCTTCGGTAGTGTACACGCCAGCGGCAATGGTGTTCACTGATATATTGCCGAAGTCGTGGTCGGCAATGACATCGCCATTGACAAGATGCTCTGTGCCAAGCGTGTGCGAGTAGAGGGTGAATGGCATTCCATAGTCTTGCAAGTTGAGCATTGCCTCAATGCCCCATCCGCCGCCAGCCATGACAAACTTGCCTGTGCCAACGTTGTAGAGGTAGAATTGCTTGCTGTTGTCGCTTGATCCCGATGTCAAGAGGCTGGTGTAGTCGCTGCCCTTGAACACGGTGTTGGACACTGTGCTGCCGTTTGTCAAGACATTCGGCACATACACCTGCCACTGCGACCACTGGCCAGTGCCAGTCGTGAACGCAAGGGTCGTGGAGCCAACGCCCAACATGTTGCCGCCATTGCTTGAGTTGACATAACTCTTTGTCTCAGTGTTCTGCAACATGAAAGGGTCGGTGGAGCCACTTGAGGAGCTGACAATGCTGAACACAGCCCGCTCGCTTTCGGTAGCCGTGGTGACAATCCTGCTACTGCTGTCCACGGTCTTGCTTATCCATTCGCCGTCGTCGGTCTTCAGTGAGAACGTCGTGGCTCCGTTGGAGGTGGCGACATCGGTTACCGTGAACAGGAAACTGTTTACGACGGAGTTCACCTGCGGCATGTTGTCGCTTGTGGCAAGACGCGTCAGGCGCAGTTCGCCACCGCTCGCAGACGGTTCTTGCAACCACGCCTGGCGGTTCAGGCTACCGCTTGTGGTTCCACCATGCTGATACAGCATGATGACAGTATTTGCAACTAAGAAATCTGATGTACTGGTCCTGGCCTGCCCCAAACTTGCAAGCCTGTAAGTGTTTTCTTCCGCTCGCACGGTGTGTGGCAACGTCGCCATAATCGTTAATGCTAACGCGAGTGTGAATAATCTTCTCATATACTTTCAATTAAAACGGCTGCAAAGGTAGGCACAATATTTCATAACCTACTATCATGTTGCACATAATAAATCTTAAAAATGCACCCAAATTGATATAGATTATGTTGAAAAGTGCTATACATGGCAAGCCAAAACGACAAAAAGCCATTCCAAGCAATATGCTTGGAATGGCTCCCTTTATGTATCAAACAAATCTTTTTATGCTCCCACCAGGCCACGCGAGTTGCCGATGGCCTCACCATAAAGCTTCATCGCCTCAAGATAATTATTACCAAGGTTCTTGAAAAAGTTCTTTATAGCATCAATAATATTTTTCATAACTGTTATCCTTTCTCTGCTTTTAATTGATTAACGTGTCAAATGCGGCTCCTTTAGTTCCGCGTTATCGTGTTATACAATGTTCTCTATCCAGGACCTCTGTCCTGCTTTTCACGATGCAAAGTTAATGCCTTATGTGGTATTGGCGGTCTCAAAAACCCGTCTAAAAGTCTGAAAACCGCCAATTCTTGACTATCGTCAAACCACTTGATTTAGATTATGCAGAGAAAGGAAATGTGTCAGCCGCCGTGGTTTTCTTCCCAGATTTTAAGCCTGTTTTCGAGCAATTCGTACTGGTTGTCGCGTATGAACGACGTGCAAACCCGCAGTCCTTCCTGGTGGCTACCAGTGGTTACAAGGCAGATTGCGGAGACACCATAGTACATCAGCTCGTGGGCAAGCTCGCCGCTCGTCATGCCAGGATAGCCAATGGTGAAGTAGAAGCCGTCGGCAATGGGCTGGCCAAGGTCCTTGTCATAAACAATGTAGAAACCATGCCGGCAGAAAATCTCCTTCAGCTTGTGCGCCCGCTCTCCATACACCTTGATTTCGCTGCGGAAATCGTAGGTGCCGTCGGTTGCCGCCTTGAGCATTGCCGCCAGAGCATACTGCGCACTATGGCTCGTGCCAGACGACAGGGCATAGAGCATGCGCGTTGAGAACACCGGCCCGAAGGCAAGACCCTCGTAGCGTGCCGACAAGTCGGGGAAGTGGCGGTGGAAGAGCTTGTCGCTGATGCACGTCACTCCAATGCGCTCTCCAGCATAGCTGAAAGCCTTGCTGCCAGAGATGAGCAGGATGTAGTTGTCGGTGTAGCGGGCCACGGTGGGCTGGTTGGTTTGAGAATTGCGCGGGCCAATGTCCTTGCGGAAATCCATTGCGAAATAGGCAAGGTCCTCCATGACCACGCAGTCGTACTTGGTGGCAAGCGTACCAATGTCGCGCAGCTCCTGCTCGGTGAGGCATATCCACGACGGGTTGTTGGGGTTGCTGTAGATGATGGCGCAGATGTTGCCTTTCTCCAAATAGCTCTCCACTTTCGGCGCAAGCTTGGAGCCCCGGTAGTCGTACACGTCAAAGGTCTCATATTTAACGCCCATCACCTGCAGCTGCATTTTCTGCACGGGGAAGCCCGGGTCGATGAAAAGCACGGTGTCCTTGTGCCGGTCAGCCTGCGAGCAGGTGAGGAACGACGCAAACGTGCCCTGCATGCTGCCACAGACTGGCACGCATCCCTCCGGGCTGATGTCAACGCCAATGAATGCCTTGACAAAGCGCGATGCCTGCTTTTTCAGTTCGGGCAGTCCCTGTATGTCAGGATAGCTGTGGGCTATGCCATCCTGCAACGCTTTCACCTGCGCGTCCACGCCAACCTTTGACGCAGGCAACCCGGGGATGCCCATCTCCATCTTTATGAACTCCACGCCCGACTCCTTCTCTGCGTGGGCGGCTATTGCCTTCACCTCGCGTATGGTGGCATGGGCGAAGTCCTGTATGCCATAATCGCGTATGGCATCGTCGATGACAGCTTTTGGTATGGGCGTTGGCTTCATCTCTGCGCCTCCTTTCCTATGGCAAGAGCCTTTATGTTGGCATCGACCACAGCATCGCCCTTGCGGGCGAAGACACGCCGTATGGCGTCCTCAAGTTTCCCATAGCCAATGCCAAGGGCTTTCTGGGCTGCCCCGAGCAGTATCACGTTGGCGGAGCGCGGCGTGCCGTTCTCCTTAGCGAGCTTCTCTATGTCGAGCATTATCACGTTCTCTATCTTTCCCAGGTCCGCCTTCAGCTTCTCCATATCGGGATAGTTGGGAATGTTCTTGAATGGTGCGCTGGATGTTATTATCCATCCGTCCTTGCTGAGATATGGCAGATAGCGCAACGCCTCCATCGGCTCCATTGATATTATCACGTCGGCGTCGCCAAGGGCTATGATGTCGCTGCTGATGGGCTGGTCGCTGAGGCGCAGGTTGCTCTGCACGTCGCCTCCACGCTGCGACATGCCGTGAACCTCGGCTTGCTTGATATACAGGTTCTCACGCATGGCAGCCTCGCCTATGATGGTTGCTATCGAGAGGATGCCTTGTCCTCCCACGCCACAAAGTATTATGTCGGTTTTCATTGCTTGCCCTCCTGCTCCTTTTTCATTTGTGCTTCCTTTAGTTTTTTCTGCTTCAGATGACGTGTCAGTGTCTGCACGCATTCGCGCCTCGGGATGATGACGCTTGTGCCGTGGTACTCAATCTCCTCACGTATAATTTTCAGTATCTCCGGCATGTTCTTGGCAAGGGGCACGAAGCCGCGCAAATGCTCCTCAGGCAACCCCAGCCCGCGGCAGATGCCCTCGAACTTGTGGGTTCCAGTGGAGTCCTGTCCGCCTGTCATGGCAGTGGTGAGGTTGTCGCTGATGATGACAGTGATGTCGGCGTTGGCGTTGATTGCGTCCAACAGGCCCGTCATTCCACTGTGGGTGAACGTGGAGTCGCCTATGATTGCCACGGCAGGCCACTGCCCCGCGTCGGCGGCTCCCTTTGCCATGCCAATGCTCGCGCCCATGTCCACACAGCTGTGTATGGCGCGGAACGGCGGCATGAAGCCGAGCGTGTAGCAGCCGATGTCGCCAAAGACCCGCGCCTGCGGATAGTCCTCAAGCACTTGGTTCAATGCCTTATAGACATCGCGGTGCCCGCATCCCTGGCAGAGGGCTGGCGGACGAGGCACTACATCCTCGCACGGGGCGAAGCTCTCGTCAGACGGCAGCCCAAGAGCTTTCTTCAAGGCATCAGGAGTAAGCTCGCCTGTGCGTGGCAGCTCACCCGTGAGCTTGCCCTTGACGACAGCGTCGCCAGGCATGATGCCACGCAGACGCTCCTCTATCAGCGGCTGCCCCTCCTCAACAACCAGCACGCTGTCGCATTCGGCTGTGAGGCGGCGGATGAGGATCTTGGGCAATGGATATTGGGAGATTTTAAGGACAGGATAAGGACAGCCGTCTGGATAGCACTCCATGAGATAGTTGTAGGCTATGCCGCTGGCTATGATGCCGAGCGAGTGGTCGGCGGCATCTTTATAGATGTTGTGCGGCGACTGTGCGGAGTCCTGCTCAAGGCTTGCCTGCTGCTCACAGACTATGGCGTTGCGGCGGCGTGCGTTGGCAGGCAGCAACACCCAGTTCTTCGCCTCGGCATTGTAGTTGAGCTCGTTCTCCTCACGCGGCTGCTCCTTTATCTCGACGACAGCCCGCGAGTGGGCCATGCGCGTCGTTATGCGAAGCAGCACCGGCAGATGCACGCTCTCGCTGTAGTCGAAAGCTTCCTGAACCATGTCGTATGCCTCCTGCTGGCTGGCTGGCTCGAAGCATGGTATCATGGCAAAATGCGCATAGAAACGGCTGTCCTGCTCGTCCTGCGACGAGTGCATCGACGGGTCGTCGGCAACGACCACCACCAAGCCGCCATTGGTGCCAGTGATGGCGGAGTTGACAAACGGGTCGGCGCAGACGTTGAGTCCCACATGCTTCATGCACACCATTGCGCGTTTTCCCATGAACGACATACCGAGAGCCTGCTCCATTGCCGTTTTCTCATTGGTGAGCCACTGGCGATAGACATTGCGCTCCTTGGCGACGGGCGAGCCTTGGATGTACTCCGTGATTTCGGTAGAAGGCGTGCCAGGATAGGCGTACACGCCACTCAACCCGGCGTCGAGCGCCCCTTGCGCTATGGCTTCGTCACCTAACAAAAGTTTTTTCATAATGCTTCCTTTGGTTTTTACAAGGTTATATGCGACCTCTTCTTGCGGGGGCCACAGGATTTTTAGTATTACATATTGTTTGCTGCAAAGATAGGAAAACAAAGCGATACGGCAAAGAAAAAAGCCGACTTTTTCAGTGCATGGCACTAAAAAAGGTGGCATCTTCAACAGATACCACCTTCTTTATTTCGAATTTCTTTTGAAAATTCTCAATTAAAAACCTTGAAGCTCAACCGATGCCACGCCTCACGGCGCAGACATCGCTTTTGCATCAAGTACCTAAAAAACAATCTATCAAAACCTAAAAACTAAAAACCTATATGAAAAATCTACTAAC
>CAZTUD010000020.1:0-19299 GCA_964616945.1 uncultured Prevotella sp.
TCGTCCTGTACTCCTGGCTTTCCCCACCGTGTGAAGGTTGGCGGATAGCGGTTGAGGTAGTTGAAGTGGCTGCCTTTCAAGTGCAGTATGAGGAAATTGTTTTCTTGCTGATCAACTTCGTCAAGGAAACTGAGCAGGCTCTCGTCGTATTGCACCTTTCCCACCTCCTGATGAGTCCATTTGTCAACGTCGGCAGTGTCGGCGACGAGTGTAACTGGTGTTTCCGACACGCCGAGATGCCCCTGGTTACTGTACCATCGCACATGGTAGCCGAGCTTGTGGGCTATGTCGATGATGGAGCAGCTCTCATAGAACTGTTTCCCGTTGTATTGGTTGGCTTCGGTCAAGGCCTTTTCCAAAGATGGCACTGTCTGTATGGCACAGCTGTAAGCATGAGTGAATACGATAGCATTATCGTTTGTCGCCGCCATCTGTCGCATCCATGGTGTGGTGTCATGCTCCATCTCCGGATGCCATGCGCTCATGTAATCGCGGCAAGCACTTTCGCCAATTACCATGAGGATGGTCTTTGGCCTGTTGTCGCAGCTTTCGTTGAGTTGCTCCACCACAAGTGTCTTGAATCGTTTCTGCTGTTCGGCGGCATACAGTTTGTTGTTGGCTACATATTCTTTCACGTTCAGGTAAAGCTCCACAATTCCAGTGCGCCATAGTGCCCCTTTGCGGGGGCGCAATGTCTCGTAGATCAAGACAACGAGGACAACGCCGCACGTCAGCATTTGCCAGTGGCTTGCAGCGTGGGCATTTGTGCCTTTGATATAGGTAAGGGCACAGGCTAAGCCTACGATGACTATAGGAATTAGCATCAGCATCAATTTCCATAAAGAGAAAGATTTTACAAACTCTATGCACTCGTTTACATTTGTCTCTTGCAGTATCTTTATTCCGTTGGCATCAACGCAAGTATGGTAAATGGCATACCATCCAATCTGGAATAATGGAATAAAAAGAAGAATAAAGCTTGCAACAGCCATCAGGATGTCCACTATGGGCATGTTGCCTTGTCCAAGCACATCTATGGCTGTCAACATGCCAAAAAGATATAGGCCGAATGCCTCGTCTATCTTGTTGTCGTATTCAGCCGACACCTTGCGGTTGGTGAGGTGGTATAGCAGCGGATAGGTAACCATCCACAACAGTGCGATGACAGCTGACAGCAATATAGGGGGACAAAGAAAGCTGATTTCTCCGACGGCTGTTGGAAGCATTGATATTGTCGTGGCAATGGCGAAACGCGAGCTTTGCTGGTGGATGGAGCGGTCGGGAATGCCACGGTTTGTGGTGATATATATTACCATTGCCATGACAAAGCCTACGACTACAAGTACAAGATATGTGAAGATTGTGGAAAGCATATTGTTTGTTTTGTGCAAAGTTACAATTTTATGGCAACTTTATGGTGTTACTTCCAACTT
Organism: uncultured Prevotella sp.; assembly: GCA_964616945.1. Classification (GTDB taxonomy): domain Bacteria; phylum Bacteroidota; class Bacteroidia; order Bacteroidales; family Bacteroidaceae; genus Prevotella. The sequence continues at coordinate 1,434 of CAZTUD010000020.1, forward strand.
TTTCAATAACTTTGCTGAAAATAAGAATAACAATGAGGATAGGTTACGACGCAAAGCGCATTGTGCGCAATGGCACTGGACTTGGAAGCTACGGGCGGACGCTCATAAACAGCTTGTCTGCCATTGACGGATTTGACCAATTCCTGCTCTACGCTCCCGACGAGGGACAGGAGTATTTACGGGAACAGATAGTGATGCGGCCAAACGTGAGCTTCCACTATCCTGCCAATGCGCATTTCCGTTTCCAACGTGATGCTTGGCGCACAAGGGGCATTGTCTCTGACCTCGTGAAAGACAATGTAACCCTTTATCATGGGCTGTCGGGCGAATTGCCTGTGGGTATAAAAAAGGCTGGCATACCGTCTGTAGTAACAATCCACGATCTCATATTCATGCGCCATCCAGAGTACTACAAATGGATGGACGTGCAAATATACAAACGTAAGTTTTACGCCACCCTGCAGGAGGCCACACGCATCATTGCCATAAGCGAATGCACTAAGCGTGACATTATACACTATGGCGACTTTCCTGAAGAAAAGATAACGGTCATATATCAAAGTGCGTCGAAGAAATTCAACACGGCTGAAGAGTTATCATGTTCAACACTACTTGATTGGGTGGAAGACTATTTTTTACAGGTGGGCACCATAGAGGAGCGCAAGAATGCAATGGAGAGCGTGCAGGCTCTTGAGTATCTGCCAAACAACCTGCACCTTGTGCTTGCAGGGCGCGAGACGGCATATGCCGAGCAGGTGCGCCGCTATGCGTCGATGCACGGTCTGACTGACAGACTGCATATATTGAGTGGCGTGAGCAACGATGAGCTTGCCAAAATTTACCGCCATGCCAAGTGCTTTGTCTATCCGTCGCGATACGAGGGTTTTGGCATCCCCATAATAGAGGCAATACAAAGCGGATTGCCCGTAGTGGCGGCAACAGGCTCGTGTCTTGAGGAAGCAGGCGGGCCAGACAGCCTCTATGTATCGCCTGACTCGCCAAGACAGCTTGCAGAGGCTGTGGAAAAACTTGTTGGCTCGCCCAACCGGCAGCAGATAGTGGAAAGGGCACGGCAATACGTGCGCCGCTTCGAAAACAGCGATGTGGCGGGGCAGGTACTTGAGCTATACAGGAAAGTTTTATCAGAAAAGTAGAAATGTCTTTCAACATAACAATATCTGACAATTACAGACAGTGGCGCAACTTTCTGCTCGCCATTCCCCCTCGCATGGACAGCGAAGGGACATGGATATATGGAGGTCGGCGCAATCTCATAAAGTCGTTTCCATCTCCCGACGGCATCACGCTTGTGGTTAAGTGCTACCATAGGCCGAAAGGCATAAACATGCTCGTCTATTCTTTGGGCATACGCAAGCCGAAAGGCGAGCGTGCCTACAGATATGCCGCCATATTGAACTCGCATGGAGTGGAGACCCCAGAGCCTGTGGCATATATTGAAAACAGGCATTGTGGTTTGCTTCTCGACAGCTATCTCATAACTTTGCAATGCCCTTATAAGCACCGACTGTATGAGATGGGTGATGCAAAACAAGAAATGTATGAGCCAATGGCAAAGGCACTCGCCCGTTTTGCGGCTCACATGCACGACGAGGAAATTTTGCATCTCGACTTCTCGCCAGGAAATATATTATGGGACAAGGATTCGTCAGAAAATTACCATTTTGCGCTTGTTGACATCAACAGGATGCGGTTCGGGCGTGTATCTATGAAGGCAGGATGCAAGAGTTTCGCGCGCCTGTGGGGACCGAAAAAGTTTATCGAAATGCTTGTCTCAGAATATGCACGTCTCAGAAAAATCAATGTATATGATGCCTTGAGGATTACGCTTGATGCACGCCGCAAGTTTTGGAAGCGTTACCAGCGACACCGCGAAATAGAATTCAAGCTGGAGCTTTGAACGACTTAATGCCAATTGACAGACGTGAATACATTAACGATTTGAAATAAATTATTAAAATCAAATATGATGAGACACAGACTGACATATCTCTCGCGTTGCTACCGCAACCTCACGTCGGCGGGAAACAAGGCGAAGACTGACAACGAGACGACGATGAGGGAAATGGGTTTCGTGAATGTAGGATTGCCGCAGAAGGTAAGTGGTAATGGAATGTTTGTTTTTGTTTATGATTTGGCAAGCGTTCTGAAAGCTTGCTTCTCAATGCGGCGTGGCGACATTTTATTGCTGCAATATCCAGTGAAAAAATATTTCTCCTTTCTTTGTCACGTGGCTCACTTTCATGGTGCACAGGTAATAGCCATCATCCACGATCTCGGTTCTTTCCGCCGCCGCAAGCTAACTATTAGAAAGGAAATAATGAGATTGTCGAATGCCGACTGCGTGATAGCAAGCAATGAGAAGATGGAAAGTTGGCTGAAAGACAACGGACTTAAAGTGCCGACCGCAGGCCTTGGTCTGTTTGATTATAGGTCGGAGGCAAGTGCAAGGGTGGAGTTGGTAGGGTCGCCTTTACGTGTAGTTTACGCTGGGTCGCTCAATCCTCGCAAGAATGCGTTTTTCCTTTCATTGCCTTCTGTCATACATGGTTTTCAGCCTCACATTTATGGCAATGGCGATGCAATGCCCTCATTGAAAAGCGACAAGCGCATAGTCTTTCACGGTTTTACTCCTGCTGACGATTTCATAGCTCATGTAGAAGGCGACTTCGGCCTTGTGTGGGATGGTAACTCGCTTGACTCTTGTACGGGAGCGTTTGGCGAATACTTGCGTTACAATTCACCTCACAAGGCTTCGTTTTACCTGCGTGCCGGCCTGCCAGTGATAGTTTGGAATAAGGCTGCCATAGCTCCTATAATAGAGCGGGAGGGCGTGGGAATTGCCGTTTCCTCGCTGCATGAACTGTCTGATAGACTTGCGGCAATAACTCCAAACTACTATGCCGCAATGAGGCAAAGAGCTTGTGTTCTTGCCAAGAAGCTCAACACTGGATATTTCTTCAGGAAGGCTGTCGAAAAAGCCCTTTCATAGTGTCGTTGTCATCTGAAAAAACTGTTAAAATTGCGCGAATGATATTTCGCGCAAAATAGTATCAAAATACCAATTACACAAACCACACTTCAAGAAAACTATGATGGCAATTGCAATTATTATGAAAATAATGATTACCTTTGCGATAAAATAACAAAATCCTTATGAAGAAAACATACGACTACCTAATAGTAGGTTCGGGACTCTTTGGAGCCACATTCGCCTACTTCGCCCACAAACAAGGCAAACGTTGCTTAGTGATTGACAAGCGGCCACAGCTTGGCGGCAACGTTTATTGTGAGAATATTGAGGGCATAAACGTACACAAATACGGTGCCCACATTTTCCATACGTCGAACAAACGGGTGTGGGACTTCGTCAACTCAATAGTGCTGTTCAACCGCTATACAAACTCGCCAGTGGCCAACTATAAGGGACGGCTTTATAACCTGCCTTTCAACATGAACACGTTCTACCAGATGTGGGGCGTGACAACCCCGGAGGAGGCGCAGGCAAAGCTGGACGAGCAGCGGGCCGATGCTGTTGCGAGGATGAAGGCTGACGGCATAAAGGAGCCGCGCAACCTTGAGGAGCAAGCCTTGGCGCTCATTGGCCACGACGTTTACGAGCGGCTAATAAAGGGTTACACCGAAAAGCAATGGGGGCGGTCATGCACCGAGCTTCCTGCGTTCATCATAAAGCGTTTGCCCGTGCGCCTTGTCTTCGACAACAATTATTTCAACGACTCCTACCAAGGCATTCCCATTGGCGGCTACAACAAGCTTGTAGAAGGCCTGCTTGATGGTGTTGAGACGAAAGTTGACACCGATTTCTTTGCCGACAGAGAGCATTGGGAGAACATTGCCGAGACATTGGTTTATACAGGGCAGCTTGACGAGTTCTTTGGCTACAGATATGGGCATCTGAACTTCCGCACGGTGAGGTTTGAGACAGAAGTCAAGGATATTTCCAACTACCAAGGCAACGCCGTGGTGAACTATACCGCCGCTGAGGTGCCTTACACAAGGGTCATCGAACATAAGCATTTCGAGAGCTTCGGGCAGGCGGTATATGACAATCCGCACACGGTGATAAGCCGCGAATACAGCACAGAGTGGAAGCAGGGCATGGAACCGTATTATCCTGTCAACGACACTGCGAACAATGCCCTTGCCGACAAATATAGGGAACTTGCGGCGGCACAAAAGAATGTAATCTTCGGTGGTCGCCTTGCCGAATACAAGTATTACGACATGGCGCCTATTATAGAAAAGGTGATGAAAATGTTCGGGAAATGAGCAAACTGAATGGGATTATTTACCTTTCCAGCTTTGGTAATGCCATTGTTATCGTCGTAAAGGCGTGTTTCCCAATGCGCCGTGAAAACATTTGAGAAGGGAAGAAAGAGTTTGTTTACTGCAAGTAATGGTGTAATGGAAACAATGTGAGGCTTTTGCCAAAATATAATAATGTCTTGGCAAATGCCATGCTTCCATTACGCTTTTGCGTATGGCATCATTGGCAAATCGGGAATGATGGTATAGCAACCTTGTTGCCATGCGCTTCTGTTTGTTGAATGCCTTGAAACGTGGCATTAATCCGTTTTCACGGAGATACTCGAAAATGGTTTTGTCTTCTATGTCAGTCTTTCCTGCAAGTGTTGCTTTCGATGTGTTGGTCTGCGATGAGCGGCGGAAAAAATTAAGCGGCTCTGAAACCACCGCCACGTTGCCTTGCCTTGCTATCTCAATCCAAAACAGCCAGTCGCCGCTCTCCTTGAAGTCCATGAACCTCTTGTCAATTTTCATGGCTGCTTTCTTTGAGAATATGGCTGAACTGGCGTTTACAATGCGGTTACCAACTGATAGATAATGCCTTATGAACTTTTTGCCGTCCCAATGGTGGTCGTGATGGAAAAAATGTCTTTGGCACACGCCTTTCTCGTGTCCGTCGACATCGACAATCATGGAGCGTGTGAAAGCAAGTACGCAATTGTTGCGTATGTATGTTTCCACGAGGTTGCTCAAAAAAGACGGCTTGCAATAATCGTCGCTTTCGGCAATCCAAACTATTTCACCCTTTGCTTCGGCAAGGCCTCTTTTCCATTGCACGAACGGTGAGCCGCTGTTTGTGTCATTGCTTATTATGAGGCTCACTTTCGGATGGTTGGCATATTTGGAAATAACCTCCATGCTGTTATCGCTTGAATGGTCGTCAAGTATGATGACTTCGTGGTTGGGATATTCTTGTGCGAGAATACTGTCAATGCGTTGGCGCAAAAAGATGGCGTGGTTATAGTTTGGCACCACTATGCTCACCAAGGGCTGCCGGCTCAAACTCTTTTTCATGCTTATTTCGAGGCTTGTGATATTAGGCCGTAGATGCAGTAGCAATAGTTTGGAATGGCGAAAAGTCTTACTTCCTTGTTTGACGGAAGTTTTTCGCGTTTATGCCAGATGTGGTATTCAATGGCGCAAAATTTTGCGTACTTCTTTTTCACGCCACTGTTAAGCAAACGGTTGAACAAATCTATATCTTCGCCGCCATAGCCCGTTATTGCCTCGTCGAAACCGTTCACGCGCTTCAGGTCGTCGGCCCACATGGCCATGTTTGCCCCGCGTCCGTAGAGCGGTTTCCACGAGTACATGTATTTTGTCAGGAAATGCAGCCACGGAGCGTATATGGTGTTTATCTTGCGTTTTAGGTCGGGTGTGTCAAGACCGAGATGCACATTCTCGCCATCAAGCAAGTGCCTTGAAACATCCTTGCCGAGGCTTGCCCTGCCGCCGCAGACAAAATAACCTCGCTGGGCTATGTGTTCGTGGTCGGCTATGAAACGAGGGTCGAGTATGATGTCTTGGTCGATGAATATCACGTAGTCACCAGTGCAATAGGTTCTCAATGCATTGTTGCGCGATTGCGCCAGCCTGAAGCCTAAGTCGGGAATCCATGCGTGGTGCAATGGGCATGGGAAAGTTTCTGTTTCATGTGCTATCAGCTCGCGGGTGGCTTCCCTTGAGCCGTCGTCGGCTATTATAACCTCGTCGGGCATACGTGTCTGCCGACGAATGCTATTTAAACACAAACTCAAGGCCTTTGGCCAATTGTAGGTTGAAACGATTAACGAAATTCTCATAACATGTTCAATGTTGGAGGCGTATCTCTTACGCTCATTATTTCTTTTTCTCTATGAATGCCAGAATTACCTGAATCTGTGCTGACTTGTATGCTTTTTATATATTTTTTGCAAAGTTATACGCCAATCCCTTGAAAAAAGCATTGCGTAATGCTTTTTTCAAGGGATTGGCGTATTTAATGATTAATGTCAGTTTTCCTATTATTGGCCTTTGCCGCCTCTTTGGTTTTGCTGCTGTTTTATGCCTCCCACCACATCATCATTTTGTATGGTGCGGTCGGCAGTCTTCACTCGTGCTTTCAATGAGCCGAAACGGTAGGAAAGGCGGACACCAAACGTCTGGCGATTGTTCACCGAGCGGTTGATGCCCGTGTAGTCGCCCTGCACAGTGCGCGTCTTGTAAACGCTGTGATGCTCAAACGGGTTCATTGCCACCAAGTCGACAGTGAAGCGTCCTTCATTTAGGAAACTGCGCTGAAGGGAGAAATAATGGTAATTCCAGTTGCCGTCGATGTTATAGACGGAGCTTGGCTCACGCCCCATGCTGCCCCCTACCCCACCGTTGAGGACGAGCTTCCAAGGCAGCCGCTGCTGGTAGTTGAGGTTGTAGTTGGCGTGCCAGCCGCCGAGGTCGAGGTTAAGGTTCGGATTCTTGTACCAATGGTAGCCGCCACCGAGGTTTACTTGGAAGTTGCCTGTTGTCCACGGGTTTATTTGTGCGAAAGTCGTGGTGTAAAAGCTGCGCTCGCGATTCACGTTGCCGTAGCTCGTCCACGTCTTGCCGTCGCGCACGCCCTGCAATGCCGTTATTTGGTTGTTGGTGAAATACAGCGTCGGATTGATGTTGAACGTCAGCTTGTTGCCGATGTGCGTGAACGTAAATCCAATTTGCTGGTTGCGCGAGCTGTTAAGCCCTGGTGCGCCCTCGGATATGCTTGTCGGGGTCTCCACGCGGGCAGGATTGAGATATTCTATGCCAGGGCGGTTGATGGTTGTGGAATAGCTTGCTGAAAGAATGTTGAAGTCGTTAATCTTATATTGCACGCTCGCCGAGGGGCACCAGTCGTTGAGGTTTTTGCTGAAGTCTGTTTGGCTTCCGTCTGGGTAAGTGGCTTTAATGTGGCTGTATTCGTAGCGCAGTCCGGCGCGGAAGCTACATTTGCCGACACTCGCCATCCACTCGGCGTATGCTGCCGCCACCTGCGTATTGTGGTCGAAAAGGTTGCTCATGTCGCTGGTTTCGTCGCCGTTGTAGGTCATCGTGGTGTTGCTCTTGTTGGAGCGGTTAATGTACTTCGCCCCTACCCCAATTTTTTGCGCCTTGTCCAATGGCCTTACGTAATCTACTTGCGCCGTGTGTTCGAAAAACTTCTCGTTCTGCCTCTGCTGGTAGCCTTGATAAGTGAACGGTACATTCACAAGGTTTGAATAGGAATGGTCGGTGTTTTGGTTCTGACTGGTGGCCACGCCCATGTAGCTCAATATCAGCACTTCGCCGTCAAGCCGCGTCTTGTGTTGGAAATCCACGCGCCCGTTTAAGTTGTATTGTTTGTATTTCGGCATTGTCAACGCTCCGTCGTAGCTGTAGATAAGGCTTCCGTCGCTGCCGTATCTTGCTGCGCTGTAATTGCCGAGTATGTCGGGCAGAACGTAGAAGCCGCCGCCTGAGAATGACACGAGGTTGAGCGAGTCAATGTCAAGGCTTGCCGATACGTTGCCGAAATGCACTTTTGCCGGACCCTCGTATTTTATGTCGGTCGTGAGCTTTTCGCCGCTGTCGAGATAGTTGTTTTCCGTATGCGTCTTGGTCTCGGTCTCCTTTTTGCTTGCGCTTGCGAAGCCATAGTTTACCGAGATTGTCAGCTTGCCTGCTTGCGTGGTGATGCTTCCTCCAGGCTGAATGCTTCCTTTGGTGTTCGTGCCGAAGTCGATGGAGCCTGCCACGCCTTGCATTCCGGCGTTGTCCTTCATCACGATGTTTATTATCATGGTAGTGCCCTCGGCGTCGTATTTAGCCCCAGGCTCCGTTATGACCTCAATTTTCTTTATGGTGTTGGCTGGCATAGCTTTCAATATGCGACTCACATTCTGGCCTTCAAGCGTTGGGTCAGGGTGACCGTTGCGGTAAATTTTGAACGACGACGAACCTTTCACACGTATGTTGTCCTGTCCGTCAACCGTCACCATAGGCATCTTGCGCAGCATTTCGAGGGTGTTCTTGGTTTTCGCCTCCTCGTCGCGCGCCATGTCGTAGGTCATCTTGTCGATGTCCTGCTTTATGAGCTTGCGGGCGGCGGTCACTTTCACCTCGCCGAGGTCGAACTGCTTCCAATAGGCGGCTGAGTCAACTTTCGTTGAATCGGTGGCAGTTGTTTGGGCGTTGGCCGAAGGTGCCGCCGCCAACGCCACTGCCAAAAGGTAAGTTTTTTTCATGGTTGTTTTTCTTTCCATTTTTCTTCTATCTCTTTGATGCCAATATCCAATAATCTCATTTGGCGGAACACTTCGGGGAGCATGGTCTTGAAAAACGCCTCCCTGCGCTGCTGGCGAATGTGCGTCTCCGCCTCTTGGCTTACGAAGTAGCCCAAGCCGCGGCGGTTGTATATTATGCCGTTGCGCGAAAGTTCGTCGTAGGCCTTTACAGCCGTGTTGGTATTCACCTCTAACGCCACGGCATATTCGCGCACCGACGGTATGCGCTCGTCGGCCCGATACCGCCCTGCGAGTATTTCGTCGCACAGGCGGTCGGCCATTTGCAGGTAAATTGCCTTGTTGTCATTGAACATGGTCATTTGCTAATAGTTAGTTCGTCAATATCAATGTCCCCAGCCCCGGCCACTTCGTTGGAAAAAGATTTTACGTCTCCTCTGAGTTTTATGTCGCCGCTACCGGCAATGCTTGCCTTTACGTTGCCGCATTTGCTGAAGTTCATGTCGATGTCGCCGCTTCCGGCAATCTTCAACATTGTGTTGCCTACTTCGGTCAGCCCTGCGTCAATATCGCCGCTTCCGGCAATGCTTGCCTTTACGTAGGCGGCGCGAATGTCGTTTATGTCAAACTCTCCACTGCCAGCCACAACAAGCTCCATCGTAGAAGTTGTGATTGTGGAATCACATTTGAATGAGCCGCTTCCGGCAATGGCGACGTATTTCAAGGTCGGAGCCTTTATCGTTACGGTAACGTCGCCGTAATGACTATTATAGAATAAGTAGTGCTTGCTATTTTTCTGCTTGTCAGACGTGTTCAGTTCGAGCATTCCGTCGTTGACACTTATCATTAAGTCTTTTCTTGCTTTTTCTGAGGCTTTCACCGTCACGCTGAATGTGTCGGCAGGAATGTAAACCACGTCGGCGGGATAGGCAATGGAGATGCTGTTGAAGTCCTTTGCATTTACAGTGCTGGTAGTAACAGGACCTTCGTTTTGGTTTGTTACCTCCACCTTGCATGATGAAAGCGAGATGGCGAAGAAAAGGGAAACGAGCGAGAATAATATTGTCTTTTTCATGATTATGTTTTCTTAGAAGTTATACCACCTGTTGTTTACCACTTGCATACGTGCATAGATACGGAATGCAGCCCAATAGTTGAAAACGGTGAGTGCAAGCATCACGGCGCACTCCCCAATGGTTGGCCAAAGGCCTTCCACAAGCACGATGTTATAGTTGCCTTCGCCGTAAATGCCGTCGAAAATGGCCTTTGTGCCAAACGTTAATGACAATGACAGCACGATTATCAGCGCAACCAACACCAGATTGCTCTTAATCCAGGCACGGCGGCGGAAGAACGTGCCGAGAAGCAGGTAAATGGAGTGGATAAGCCACAATGAAGAGTATGCCACCATTGTGACTTCAGTGCTTCCTTTGTATAAATAATTGTTTGACAGCTGACTGAAAAAGGATAGCGTCAGAGAACTTGCGTCGTCCACGGCAATCTTATATACCATCATCTGCAGCAGGTCGCCGACAATGACGCCTGCCAAGGCCAACAAAGGCACGGCAATGAGCAGGTAGGCGTAGCGGCTGGCAAATTTCTCCAACTTGCTCGCGGGCAGGATGAATGTGTTTATGCGGCTTGTTTTGTCAGGAATGTTGGCAACAATAAATGCTCCACACGTTAGGGCGTAAGCTACGGCAATGACGGCAAGAATGCTTGCCACGCCCGACATATAGAGCGGCGTGATAATTAATGTTCCAAATGGAAACTGGACCAATGCGCCGATTACGGCGAAGAGGAAGCCGAAAGCCACTACGCTGAAGCTCTTTTTCTTGCGCTCCGCCATTTGCCAGAGCAGGGTGCGGTAGAAGCGCGTTATGTTGAAAGTTTTCATTGTTTTTGAATTTAGAGTTTAGAATTTTTAATTGTGAGGCTGTCGAACAGCAGCTCCAGGTCGATTTGCGTCTCAGGCTCACCTTCCTGCCTTTCCATTATTGCCTTCAGGCCGCCCATGCTCGGCTCTGAGTAGATTGCCGAGGCAGCCTCGGTGGTTGGAATGGTGCGGAAGGCGTAGCGGGAGGTGATGTCGGCTGTGGGGGCGTCCAAAAGCACACGGCTGTTGTCTATTATAATAATGTGGTCGAGCAGATTCTCGATGTCGTGTACTTGGTGGGTTGAAATTATGAGCGTGCGGCTGTCGTCAATATGGCTGGCCACTACCTTGCGGAAAAGGCTCTTCGAGGGAATATCAAGGCCATTGGTTGGTTCGTCCATGAGCAGCAGGCTTGTGTTGGTGGCGAGGGCGTAGCTCATGAAGACTTTCTTCTTCTGGCCCATCGACAAAGCCTTTAGGTTGGAGCCGGGGTCAACGTCGAAGTCACGCAGGCATTCGTTTAAAAGTTCGTTGCTGAAGCGCGGATAAAACACGCTGTTCAGCTTGACGAACTGCTTGAGCGATATTTCGGGCAGGTCAAACTCTTCTGGCACGAGAAAGAGGTCGGCGAGCATTTCGGGCGTGCGGCGGAAAGCGGCAACGCTTTCGTTACCAAAAGCTGCTTGCGGATTTTGACTTGGCGGGATGGAAAGGCAGACTTCGCCTTTGCCAGGACGCAGAAGCCCGCTTATGAGGTAGAGAAGGGTGGACTTGCCAGTGCCGTTCTTGCCGAGCAAGCCGTAGATGCCATTGCCTTTGAGCGTAAGCGAAAAGTCGTCGAACACCTTTTTGCTGCTGCCTTGGTAGGCATAGGTGAGATGGTTTACTGTTATCATATCCTTTGCTTTGTTATGTTTGTTACTGTTTTATAGTGTACTATCTAAGTAGTACACTGCAAAGGTATGATATTTCTGTCAATGCTTCAAGGAAAAGCCATTATTTTATGGTTTATTAATATATCTTTAGAACTTTGTCCCACACAAAAATCCTTATTTGGTCAAGCAGTAATGCTCCTATATATATTGTGGCAATGAACGCTGCCACGCACATTGCGTATGCCATTCCACTATGCTGTAGGTAAATGGTTCTCAAAACAAATTGATATATGTCATCATTAAAATAGGGGAAACAATGCAGCAGGAACACAGCGAACGCCGACCTGCCAGCCCAATTTATGACATTGCTCTTTATCTTTAAATGGTAAAAGAACAGCAATACGCACAGCGAAGCGGCGATGGTGAACAGAGATGAAAACTTGAAGATGGTGTCTATGATTGTCTGTTGGTAGTGTTGATAGGCGTGGAAAAGTATTGCGGATTCGCTGCATATTATTATAAGAAAGATGGCGCACAGTTGTGGCTTGCCAATTTTTTTGAGCCTGTCAGCGTATATGTGGACATACCTTGCCAGCATATACAGTATGAAGAAAGAGAATGGCGAGCGTCCTTCCAGATAGCCCTCTTCGTTTGGTGAAATCCAGCCAAAGACCGATTGCAATGCCAAGGCTCCTGCCACGACTATCAGGAATGTCCTTTTGCCGCTTTTCTCAATGAAGCTGTTGAGCACAGGCGAGAACACATACAATGACAAGTAGGCTGGTATGAACCAGTAGTCGTCGGTTGTGAGAATGCGCACAAAGAACTGCCATTTGAAAGTAACGCTCTTGTCGAACAAAAGCATGACAGCATAAATGCTCAACGAGAAAGCAAGAACTTGGAAAATGAACTCCGCCAGCCTTTTCTTCTTGACATGTATGCCATACCAACCGGAAAGGAGAACGAAGATGTCAACGCATGTGTATGTAAGCGTCGCAGCGCAAATCTTGAGGTATGCGCTTATCGGCTGGGTTGCAATGTGCAGTTGGTCGTGCGGGAAATTGAAGCTTATAAAATCCACGTGGAACAGGCACACGAGAAGCATTGCCACGCAGCGAAGCAACTCCATGTTTGAATCGCGATTTCTTACTTTTTCCTCCATAAGGGGCTTGTGTTTTTTACTTTTGGGGACAAGAAATATGCAGCTGCCGTTATTATGAAAGGTATGAGTGGAGCCTTGAACCTTGTTTCGCCGTGGGTGGCGAGAACAATGGCAAGGGAACCGCCAATGACGATGGTCGCAATCAGTAGCAGTTGTTGCCACTGCCTGTGGACAGCCATTATGCACAATCCGCAGGCGCAGGCAAGCAAGAGCATGAGGTAGAACGTCCACGTAGTGAGCGCGAGGTATTGTGTTTTCGACAGCGAAGAAAGACTGTCTGCAATGTGCCTGTATGGCAGTGTTACGTAATTGTTTTCGGCATGTTGCTTGTTTGTTAGGAAGGCGGAAATGTTGTCTATGTCGGAGAAATACATCCAGAATAGCCGTCCAGACACTTTCTTCAAATAGTCAGTCTTGTGTTTTTTCAGCCATTCGAGGCATCGCTCTTTCCATATAGCCGAGCATTCTGGTGCTGTCTTGTGCTCCATGCCTTCTATATAGCGTATTGTTCCCTTGGGGAACATTTCCGTGTTGTAATGCGGCTTGGTCGATGTTTCGTATGTTGCCTCAGCCATGTTGAACCAAAGCGTGTCTGATTGGTAAAGGAAGTAGCCCGTCCTGAACCAGCTGCCAAAACCTATAAAGGCAGTCAGTGCCACATATGCCGCCATAAGGCAGGCATAATGTTTCAGTACACCGCGCCTTTTGAATATTAGTTGGCAGATGAATGCTGCGCCAATGTAGATTGGGCTTATGGGGCGAATCCAGTTGGCGGTCGCGAACAACAGTCCGGCAAATAGCCACATTTTCCATTCCTTTCGGCTTAGTATTATGTACAAAGCCACCACTGCCAGGGCTGTTGACGGAATTTCTGTCAGCAGCATAGTGCAATCGCCCCAGTTGTTTGGATAGACAATATACAACACAAGGGTCAGCAATCCTGTTCTATGGCTGAATAGCTGCTTTGCAATCAGTGCTGTAGTGTAGGCAGTAAGGGCTTTCAGGAAGCAGTTGGTTACCAATACGGGGTAAACACTGTGGAACAGCCATAGCGAGAACTCTATTATACATATCTGTCCTATGTTCCACACGAAAGGTTGCCCGCTGATTGATGATGGCGACGGATATGGCATACCGTCCTTTAGGCTCATCAATGCCAGCTCTATGTAACCTTCGCCGTCGTTAGTTGGTGTATATCCTGCAATTAGCAAGAAGGCAAATAAGAACAGCAGGTAGCCAATGCTTATCTTACAATAGCTATTTTGCATACCACGCCCTTTTCGCCTTCTGCCGTTGCCACCTCCACCATATACACTCCGCTTGCCACCCGCTTGCCGCTGCTGTCAAGGCCATACCAACGGTATTGTCCGTTCGAGGCAGTGCCCTCGTTTACCAGTGCGCCGCTTGAGGTAACAATCTTCACATCAGCATCATCGTCAAGTCCCGTTATTGTGATTGCCCCAGAGTAGTCGGGTCTTACGGGGTTTGGATATGCATAGACATTGTCCTTTGTCATGCCCTCGTCATAGTTTGGTATGCGGCTTGTGTATGAGCAAAGCCCCTTGTCGGTTCCTATGAACATTTCACCCGTTTCCTCATTCAGCGCAAGCGACGTGATGTTGTCCGACAACAGTTGGCTGTTGTCCTTGGTGAAATGTTGCAGCTGGTGTATGTTGTCGCTGCTTATCAGGTAGATGCCGTTGCCGCCGGTGCCAAACCACTTGCGGTTTGCCTTGTCTATGACTATGGAGTTGATGTCAACGCCCGAAAGCAAGTAGTCAGCATAGTCGGTGCCGTCGTTGCGCGGCACTTTCACTTGGGTGAAAATGGGGCTGTCGCTGTCCATTTCCATTGTCTCAAGCATGAACGGGCCTTGCACGGTGCCCACCCATAGGTTGTTGTCCCTGTCTTCGGCAACTGCCTTTGCCGTTATGTTATAAGAAGTTCCGTCCTCGTTGATGATGGTTGTGTAGGCTGCTGTCTGCCCGTTGCTTATGTTGTAGCAGAATAATCCTGGCGTATACCAGTGCTGGTTGGCGAACCACAGTATGTTCCGGCTGTCTATGTAGGGTGAAATCATGCTGTAGAGAGACAGGTTGTTGTCAGGCGACACGAAAGTTGGTGAGTGGTGTGAGATAAATTCTCCCTGCTGCGTAAGTTCAAATAATGATTGCCTTGACACTCCGCTGTTGAGCACCCACAAGTTGCCGCTGCTGTCGAAAGTGATGCCTTCCACGAGCACGTAGTTCTTGCTGGTTCCGGCAGCCGACAGCAGTGGGGAATTGTCAACATTGTATTCCCGTGAATATCTCCCGCTACTGAATTCGTACAAGCCTGTTCGCCCGCCCACAAGCACGCGGGAAGTGTCGATGGGGTCGATGTCTATGCACAGGTTGTCCACATAGTTGTGGTTGGTTATGCTGGGCAGGTTGTCTTGGTAGATTTGCCAGTCTCCGTTGCCTTTCAGCACCTGCACGGTGCCAGGATAGTTCAGTTCCAGTGCCGGGCCATAGCCTCCGCTTACGGTGTACAGGTTGCCGTACTTGAACTTCATCTGCCCGAAGTAGTTATATTTCGGCCCACCAGGATTTAGCGTTTCCACTGTCGTCAACAGGTCGGCGTCCATTGTCTTGGGGCGAGCCGTGTAATCAGCCGTGCGGGTCCACAGCGATGGGTCGAGAAGGTTTGCCGTCATCAAGCCACGGTAGAGACCGTTGGTTGAGCTGGCCGCATACAGGTAGTTGCCGTCTACGTAGCTGTAATCTACGCAGAAGCCAAGGTTGTAGGTGTTGGTGAACGACGCGTCGGCGACATTTATCTGCACTATGCCGAACGGCGTGGAGAGATAGGCGTATTGGCCGGCTATGTCGATGCTGTTTATGGTCTTGTCCGTTGTCATCGACGTGTTCATGTATGCCGGCATGTTCACCACGTTGCCGTTTGGCGACAGCAGGTCGATGTTGTAGTCGTCGTAGATTATCACAAGGCGTCTTGCCGTCTGGCACCATGCAATGTGGCTTATCCCGCAGTCGGTCAGCACAGTGGTCTTGTCGTAGGTGATGATTTGCTGATCGGCGGGATTGTAGCTGTAGAGTCCGCCAGAGGCGAGCACATAAAATGTGCCGTCGCCAGCCTGTTCTATCTCGGTGGGCTCATAATAGCTGAGGTAGGCCTTCCATTGGGCATTAGATGGCAAGACACACCACAAGCAAAAAATAAAAAAAATAATCCTCCTCATAATAATGTGTTCATAGTTACTTTAAATAACTATGGAAACTACAAAATATTGTATCTGTCAGTTGGCTTTCAAATATTCCGCAAGCTTCTTCACTGCCCTTGCCCTATGGCTTATCTGGTTCTTTATGTCTTCGCCAAGTTCAGCGAAGCTCTTGTCGTAGCCGTCTGGAATGAAGATGGGGTCGTAGCCGAATCCTTTGATGCCATGCTTCTCATAGCCGATGTGTCCTTCCACGATGCCCTCAAAGAATGTTTCCACTTCCCGCCCTGACGGGGCTGGGTTGGTATTAGTTGGGGGTGCTATCAGGCAAATCACAGTCTTGAAACGTGCTTTCCTGTTGGGATTGTCGCCGAGCTTCACCAGCAGTTTCGCCATGTTCGCCTCGCTGTTGTGGTCTGTGCCTTCAGCGTAGCGGGCTGAATGTACTCCTGGCTCGCCGCCAAGGGCATCAACCTCAAGTCCCGTATCGTCGGCGAAGCAGCTGAGATGGTAGTGGTTGAAGACGTACTCTGCCTTTTGGTGGGCGTTTTCCTCAAGCGTAGAGCCATTCTCGGGAATGTCGTCGTGGCAGCCGATGTCGCTTAGTGAGACAATCTCAAACTGTGAGCCGAGAATCTCACGGATTTCCTGTAACTTGTGTGCGTTGTTGGTCGCGAAGACTATTTTCATTTTCTATTTCCTCTTTTATGCTTTCGGCTTTCTGTTTCTTCTTAGGAACTTTTACTTTCACGTGGTCGAAGCCTTCGCCATAGACACCAATGACGGAGCTTTGCGATACAAAAGCGTTGGGGTCTATCATCTTTATGAGGCGGAAGATTGGCGTGCTCTCACGCTTGCGAGCGAGTATGCAAAGCACTTTCATTTCCTGGCCAGTGTACCAGCCGTGGCCGTCGAGTATGGTTACGCCACGGTTCATCTGCGTGCCTATGGCATCGGCAATCTCCTTGCTTTTCTTCGAGAAAATCATGAACTGCACCGACTCGCGCCTCACGTTCATCACGTGGTCGAGCACGAAGTTCTCTACAACCATCGTGCAGAGGCCGAACATAACCTTGTGCAACCGCCCCAGGGTGTCGCCGAACTGCGGGAAGAACATACAACTGCCTATGATGCAGAGGTCGATGGCGAGCAAAACCTGCCCAAGCGAGAAGCTGTAGTATTTATTCACCGACGCGGCTATGATGTCGGTGCCGCCAGTAGAGCCGTTGCTCAGGAACACAATGGCGAGCGCAGTGCCAGTCATCGTACAACCTATGAGCAGCGACATGAAGTCGTTGCCTTCACCCACAATCTTCACGTAGTGCCCCGCCGCGTCAACAGGCATTATGTCTTGTGCGAACCACAAGGCGAAATAAAGCAGCAGGATGGCGTAGATGGTCTTCATAAGGAACTTGAAGCCAAGCACCTTGAGACCCACTATCAGCAGCGCGATGTTGATGATGAGGTAGGTGTTCTGGATTGGGAAGCCAGTGGCGTAGTAGATTACAGCCGACATACCCGTAACGCCTCCCGTCACAATCTCGTAAGGCAGCAGGAAAAGGGTGAAGGCAAAGGCATAGAGACATACGCCGAATGTTATTCCGACGTAGTCTTTTGTCTCGTTCAGGATTATTTTGTGGTCGAGAGTCATAGGCTTATGATGTTCGGAAATTCTAAATGAATTACTTTACAACAATATTGATAATCTTTCCTGGCACCACGATGACCTTCCTTATCTCCTTGTCGCCGATGTATTTTCCGCAACGGTCGTCGGCGAGGGTTGCTTTCTCTATCGCATCCTTGTCGGCATCAGCGGCGAACATCTTTTGGAAACGAGCCTTGCCGTTGAAGCTCACGGTCATCTGTATTTCGTTCTCCACCAAGTATTTCTCATCCCATTTAGGCCACTTGGCATCGCATACGGTAGTGGTGTTGCCGAGCTGGTGCCACAGCTCCTCGGCTATGTGTGGGGCGAACGGTGCGATAAGCACCACGAGGTCGGAGAGAAGCTTGCGGTTGTGGCACTTCTGCTGGCCAAGTTCGTTCACGCAAATCATGAAGGCAGACACCGACGTATTGTAGGAGAACGCCTCAATGTCGCTGGTTACTTTCTTTATGAGCTTGTGAACGCTCTTCAGGCTTTCCTTCGTCGGCTCACTG
>CAZTUD010000021.1:0-19286 GCA_964616945.1 uncultured Prevotella sp.
ACCGTCTCCGAGCTTGCCACAATGATGAACGTCTCCGTCACGCAGGTCATCTCTACGCTTATGAGCATCGGCATCATGGCGTCAATCAACCAGCGTCTCGACGCTGAGACCATAAACATGGTGGCGGAAGAGTTCGGCTTCAAGACACAATATGTCAGCGCCGACGTGCAGGAGGCCGTCAGCGAGGAAGAGGACGACGAGGCCGACCTGGTGTCGCGTCCGCCAATCGTTACCGTCATGGGCCATGTGGACCACGGCAAGACTTCGCTGCTCGACCACATACGCAACACCAACGTCATCGCCGGCGAGGCGGGCGGCATAACACAGCACATCGGTGCCTACAGCGTGACGCTGAAGAACGGCCGCAAGGTAACATTCCTCGACACGCCGGGCCACGAGGCTTTCACAGCCATGCGTGCCCGTGGTGCGCAGGTAACCGACATCGCCATCATCATCATCGCCGCCGACGACAGCGTGATGCCCACCACCAAGGAGGCCATTGCCCACTGCCAAGCTGCCGGCGTGCCTATGGTGTTCGCAATAAACAAGATAGACAAGCCTGGGGCCAACCCCGACCGCATACGCGAGGACTTGGCAAACATGAACCTCCTCGTGGAGGAATGGGGCGGCAAGTACCAGTGCCAGGAGATAAGCGCCAAGAAAGGCATTGGTGTGGACGAGCTTATGGACAAGGTGCTGCTTGAGGCCGACATGCTCGACCTGAAGGCTAACCCCAACCGCCGGGCCACCGGCACCGTGATAGAGTCGTCGCTCGACAAGGGCCGCGGCTATGTCTCCACGGTGCTCGTGAGCAACGGTACGCTCCACGTCGGCGACATTGTGCTTGCCGGCACGTCGTGGGGACGTGTCAAGGCACTGTTCAACGAGCGCAACGCACGCATCGACAACGTGAGGCCCGCCGAGCCAGCCATAGTGCTTGGACTGAACGGCGCACCCACGGCAGGCGACCAGTTCCATGTAATTGAGACTGAGCAAGAGGCACGCGACATTGCCAACAAGCGCGAGCAACTACAGCGTGAGCAAGGCCTGCGCACGCAGAAGCGCCTTACGCTCGGCGACATCTCGCACCGCATAGCGCGTGGCGAGTTCCACGAGCTGAACATCATCGTCAAGGGCGACACCGACGGCTCCATAGAGGCACTGTCTGACAGCTTCCTCAAGCTCTCTACCGAGAAAGTGCAGGTGAACGTCATCAGCAAGGCTGTGGGCCAAATCTCGGAGAACGACGTGATGCTCGCCTCCGCTTCCGACGCCATCATCGTCGGCTTCCAAGTGCGCCCGTCGGCTGACGCACGCAAGCTTGCCGACAAGGAGGGCGTAGAAATCAACACCTACTCGGTCATCTACGATGCCATCGACGACGTGAAAGCCGCTATGGTCGGAATGCTCGACAAGGTGAAGAAAGAAGTTGTAACCGGTGAGGTGGAAGTGAAGCAGGTTTACAAGATTTCCAAGGTCGGCACGGTTGCCGGCGGTCTCGTTACCGAGGGCAAGGTTCACTCGAAAGACAAGGTTCATGTGGTCCGCGAGGGCATCGTGGTGCGCACTGCGCCCATTGCCGCCCTGAAACGCTACAAGGACGATGTCAAGGAGGTCGTCACCGGGCTGGAGTGCGGCATCTCGCTTGTCAACTACAATGACATTCAGGTCGGCGACGTGCTCGAGACCTTTACCGAGGTAGAGGTGGAGCAGAAGCTATAATGGAAATAAAACTCAACGATAAGGAAAGCAACGAGTTCGTGCGTGAAGTCGCCAACCAGAAATATGAGTACGGCTTCACGACAAATGTTGACACTGAGGTCATCCCCAAAGGTCTCAGCGAGGATGTGGTGCGCCTCATTTCCAGAAAGAAAGGCGAGCCCGACTGGCTGCTCGACTTCCGCCTCAAGGCTTACCGCTATTGGACGACGCTGCCCGTGCCCACATGGGGCCACGTGCATGTGCCGCCGATAGACTTTCAGGCCATTTCTTATTATGCCGACCCGTTGGCCAAGAAGCCGAAGAACACAAAAATTGACCCAGAGGTAGAGAAGACTTTCGACAAGCTCGGCATTCCCCTTGAGGAGCGGCTTGCTCTGAGCGGCACTGCCGTGGACGCTGTCATGGACTCGGTTTCAGTGAAGACCACATTCAAGAAGCAGCTTGCCGAGAAAGGAATAATATTCTCCTCCATTGGCGAGGCTGTGAAAAACCATCCCGACCTCGTGCGCCAGTATCTCGGAAGTGTGGTGCCTTATCAGGACAATTTCTCAGCCGCCCTCAACTCAGCTGTTTTCAGCGACGGCTCATTCGTATATATCCCCAAGGGCGTGCGCTGCCCAATGGAGTTGAGCAGCTATTTCCGCATCAACGCCCGCAACACGGGGCAGTTTGAGCGCACGCTCATCGTTGCCGACGACGACAGTTATGTCTCCTACCTTGAGGGCTGCACAGCTCCCATGCGCGACGAGAACCAGCTTCATGCCGCCGTGGTGGAGATTGTGGTAATGAACAATGCCGAGGTGAAATACTCAACCGTGCAGAACTGGTATCCTGGCGACGAGCACGGCAAGGGCGGCGTGCTGAACCTCGTAACCAAGCGTGGCGACTGTCGTGGCGTGAACTCCAAGCTTTCGTGGACACAGGTTGAGACGGGCTCGGCGATAACGTGGAAATATCCTTCGTGCGTGCTTCGTGGCGACAATTCGCAGGCGGAATTTTACAGCGTCGCCGTTACCAACCACTATCAGGAGGCCGACACGGGCACGAAGATGATTCACATAGGCAAGAACACCAAATCCACAATCATCTCCAAGGGCATCAGTGCGGGCCACAGCCAAAACTCTTACCGCGGCCTCGTGAAAGCGACGGCGAATGCCGACAATGCCCGCAACTATTCAAGCTGCGACTCACTGCTCCTTGGCTCCGACTGTGGAGCCCACACCTTCCCCTATATGGACATCCATAACGACACCGCCGTGGTGGAGCACGAGGCGACAACCTCCAAAATCAGCGAGGACCAACTCTTCTACTGCAACCAGCGCGGCATCCCGATGGAGGATGCCGTAGGCCTCATCGTCAATGGCTACGCCAAGGACGTGCTCAACAAGCTGCCTATGGAGTTCGCGGTAGAGGCGCAGAAACTACTATCAGTATCATTAGAAGGAACTGTCGGATAAACATTATGCTTGAAGTAAAGAATTTACATGCCACAATAGCTGGCAAAGAGATATTAAAGGGAATAAACCTCACGGTCAACGACGGCGAGATACACGCCATAATGGGGCCCAACGGGTCGGGGAAATCAACGCTGAGCGCAGTGCTGACGGGCAACCCCCTCTACACCGTTACCGAGGGTTCGGCGACGTTCAACGGTAAGGATTTGCTGGCGATGAAGCCGGAGGACAGGGCCAGGGAGGGGCTTTTCCTCAGCTTCCAATATCCTGTTGAGATACCTGGCGTGTCAATGATAAATTTCATGAAAGCAGCCGTCAACGCCAAGCGCGAATATCATGGCGAAAAGCCACTGAAAGCCCCGGAGTTCATGAAGCTCATGAAAGAGAAGCGCGAGCTTGTGGAGCTTGACCCCAAGCTGTCGCGCCGCTCTGTCAACGAGGGCTTCTCCGGCGGTGAGAAGAAGCGCAACGAGATTTTCCAGATGGCGATGCTCGACCCACAGCTTTCCATTCTCGACGAGACCGACTCCGGGCTTGATGTTGATGCTATGCGCATTGTGGCGCAGGGCGTGAACAAGCTGTTCACCCCGCAGAAGTCAATAATCGTCATTACCCACTACGAACGTCTTTTGGACATGATAAAGCCGCAGGTGGTGCATGTGCTTTACAATGGCCGCATCGTCCTCACCCAGGGACCCGAACTCGCCAAGGAGATTGAGAAACGCGGGTATGACTGGATAAAGAAGGAGGTAGGGTAATGGCCTCCCCAAGCCTCTCCCCCAGCCCCTCCCCAAAAGGGAAGGTAGCTCTTGGGAGGGGATGTTGATTACATAAAGAGCAACTCAAGATGTCTTCTGAACAACAGTATATCGATTTATATACACAATCCAAGGAAATAATCAATGCCCATTCTGCCTCGGTGCTGAATGCGTTGCGCGACAAGGCTTTCGAGGATTTCAAGCGGCTGGGCTTCCCATCGCGCAAGGTTGAACGGTACAAATATACTGACATTGGCAAGCTTTTCGCGCCCGATTATGGGCTTAACCTCAACCGCCTGGAAGTGCCAGTCAATCCTTACAGCGTGTTCAGCTGCGACGTGCCAAACCTTTCAACATCCCTTTATTTTGTTGTCAACGACCTGTTTTACAAAAAGGCGTTGCCGAAGGCTGATTTACCTGATGGCGTGGAGGTGATGAGCCTAAAGGATGCCGCCGAGCAAATGCCAGAATTTGTGGCGAAGTATTACGGCACGATGGCGAAAACAGGGGACGATGCCGTGACGGCTCTCAACACGATGCTTGCGCAAGACGGGCTGTTCATCCATGTGGCGAAGAACGTGAAGCTTGACCGCGCCATACAAGTGATCAACATCCTGCGCTCCGACGTAGATTTGATGGTGAACCGCCGTGTGCTCATTGTCATGGATGAGGGTGCGGAAGCGAAGCTCCTTTTCTGCGACGATACTGCCGACGACCGCAACTTCCTTGGCACGCAGGTCATTGAGGCGTATGCCGGCGACAACTCAAGCCTCGACCTTTACTGCTTGGAGGAGACGCACGAGAAAAACGTGCGCATAAGCAATGTCTATATCGACCAACAGCGTTACAGCCGTGTCAACCACAACGTGATAACGTTGCGCAACGGCACGACGCGCAACAAGCTCGACCTTGTGTTCAAGGGCGAAGGGGCTGAGTGCTGGTGCAATGGCTGCGTCATTGCTGACGGTGGGGAACACGTTGACAACAACACGCTCATTGACCATCAGGTGAGCCATTGCAATTCGCACGAACTATATAAATATGTATTGGACGACAACGCCGTCGGAGCATTTGCCGGGCGTGTGCTTGTGCGCCACGGCTCGCAAAAGACGACATCGGAGGAGCGCAACCAAAACTTGGTAATGACACGGCAGGCGCGGATGTTCACCCAGCCCATGCTTGAGATTTACGCCGACGACGTGAAATGCTCCCACGGCTCCACCGTCGGCCAGCTCAACGATGCCGCCATGTTCTACATGCGCCAGCGTTGCATCGACGAGCATGAGGCGAAGCTGTTGCTCGAATTCGCCTTCATCGGCGAGGTCATCGACCAGATAAAGCTTGAGCCACTGCGCGACCGTCTGCGTTATCTTGTGGAGAAGAGGTTCAGGGGAGAGCTGGGAAATTGCAACAAGTGCAGCTTTTCAAGGAGTTAGGAGTTGGGAATTGGCAGCACTGCTAATTATTTTATTAATTATGAATTATGAATTGATAAGGAAAGATTTCCCTATACTGGGTCACAAGGTCCACGGCAAGCCGCTCGTTTATCTCGACAACGCCGCCACGACGCAGAAGCCGCTGTGCGTGCTCGATGCCATGCGCGAGGAATATCTCAACGCGAACGCCAACGTGCATCGCGGGGTGCACTACCTAAGCGTCAAGGCTACGGAGCTGCACGAGCAGGCGCGTGAGACGGTGCGCCGCTTCATCAACGCCAAAAGCACGGCTGAGGTGGTTTTCACACGTGGCACCACCGAGGGCTTGAACCTTGTGGCAGCCACATTCAGCGACGAGTTCATGCGTGAGGGCGACGAGGTCATGGTCTCCGTCATGGAGCATCACAGCAACATCGTGCCGTGGCAGCTTGCCGCACAGCGCAAGGGCATCAAAATAAAAGTGATACCAATGAGCTATGACGGCATTCTGGACATGGAAGCTTACAAGAAACTTTTCAATGAGAGGACGAAGATAGTAAGTGTCGCCCATGTTAGCAATGTGCTCGGCACGGTGAACCCCATTGAGGATATTGTCAGGATAGCCCACGAGCATGGTGTCCCCGTGATGGTGGACGGAGCGCAGAGCGCACCACACTTCAAGGTTGACGTGCAGAAGCTTGGCTGCGACTTCTTTGTCTTCAGCGGCCATAAGATGTACGGCCCCACTGGCATCGGCATCCTTTACGGTAAGGAGAAATGGCTCGACCGTCTGCCACCTTACCAGGGAGGCGGCGAGATGATTGAGCACGTCAGCTTTGAGAAAACGACATTCGAGAAGCCGCCGTTGAAGTTCGAGGCCGGCACGCCCGACTACATAGCCTCACATGGTCTTGCAACAGCCATAAACTACATGGAAGGCATTGGCTTGGAAAACATTGAGGCTCACGAGCGCGAGCTTACGCAATATGCCATTGAGCGTTTGTCGGCTATTGACGGATTGCGCATTTATGGACCAAAGACTACTCACAACTCCTGTCTCCTGACTAATAGCTCTCACGACGCTGTGGTCTCTTTCAACGTCGGCAACATACACCACATGGACATGGGCACCCTACTCGACCAGCTCGGCATAGCCGTACGCACAGGGCATCACTGTGCCCAGCCGCTCATGGACCGTCTCGGTGTCCTTGGCACTGTGCGAGCCTCGTTCGCCCTCTACAACACAAAAGAGGAAATCGACGTGTTGGCAGAAGGCATTGAGCGGGTCAGAAAAATGTTCTGACACCCAACTCTTAACTCCTAACTCCTAACTAATAGTGCTTGCTCCACATTATTATATAGACAAGGTAGAAGCTGGCTGCGACGAGGCAGGGCGCGGTTGCCTTGCGGGAAGCGTTTATGCCGCCGCCGTGATATTGCCCAAGGATTATGACTGCCCTGAACTCAACGACAGCAAGAAGCTTTCGCCCAAAAAGCGTTATGCGCTTCGCGAGCAGATTGAGCATGATGCCGTGGCGTGGGCCGTGGGCGTGGTTACGCCCGACGAGATTGACCACATCAACATCCTCCATGCCAGTTTCCTTGCCATGCACCGCGCCATAGACCAGCTTTCAGTCCGCCCGGAGGCACTGATAATAGATGGCAACCGCTTCGACCCATACCACAGTGTGCCTTATACCTGCATCATTCACGGCGACGCACGCTACCAGGCAATAGCCGCCGCAAGCATACTGGCGAAGACTTTCCGCGACGACTACATGGCACGGATAGACAAGGATTTCCCCATGTATGGCTGGGGCAGGAACAAGGGCTATCCCACAAGGGAGCACCGTGAGGCAATCATGCGCTACGGCATCACGCCATACCATCGCAGGACATTCAACATGCTTGGCGACATGCAGCCTGAACTTGACTTTGGTGAGCGTTCAGAGGATGACAAGTAAATGAACAAGACACTGTTTTATCATGCATTGTCAATTATGGTGGTGCTCATTTGGGGCGTGACGTTCGTCAACTCCAAGGTGCTGCTCAATCATGGCTTGGAGGCGCACGAGATTTTCACCCTGCGCTTCCTCTTGGCATACATCTGCATCTGGTTCATTTCCCCGCGCAAGCTCTTTGCCGACTCCCTGAAAGACGAGTGGCTCATGTTCCTGTTGGGGTTTACGGGCGGCTCACTGTATTTCGTCACCGAGAACATGGCTGTAAAGATAGGCTATGTCAACAATGTCTCGTTCATAGTCTGTTCCGCCCCATTGCTGACTACCATTCTTGCCCTAATGTTTGTAAAGGAGGTCAAGGCCACCCGCAACCTTGTGGTGGGCAGCCTCTTGGATGTGGTGGGCGTGGCCCTTGTGGTGTTCAACGGGCAGGTGGTGCTGAAGCTCGACCCGCTCGGCGACGCACTCGCCCTTGCCGCCGCCTTGTGCTGGGCCGTCTATAGCCTGTTGTTGCGCAAGGTAGCCCGCTACAACAGTGTTTTTGTAACCCGCAAGGTGTTCTTCTACGGGCTTCTCACCGTGTTGCCTTGCTATCTTGTCTGGCCTTGGAGCTTTCCTTTGCAAGGATTTCTTGATGCCGCCGTACTTGGCAACCTGCTTTTCCTTGGTTTTGTGGCAAGCTTTGCCTGCTTTGCCCTTTGGAGCTTCGTTAGCCAAAGGCTTGGGGCGCTTGCCGTGAGCAATTATGTTTATCTCAATCCCGTTTCCACCGTTGTGGCGAGCGCGTTGGTTCTCCATGAGCAAATGACGTGGATGGCGATGCTCGGCAGCGCGATGATACTTGCGGGGTTGTATTTTGCAAACAAACGTTAGTCTTTTGCCGTCTTTCATTAAGTTTCAAGGCAAAAGACTATTCTGCACAATGGTTTAATACTTTTTTCTTTAATTCTGTATCGAACTGTTATTTAAAATTCTTGATATATATCAATTTGTTACACCCATCTTAACATTCTTAACTATCTTTAGCTTCTTATTTTTGTATCGTAACATTTGTTGCTTTAATTTTGCAAACAGGATAACGCAAACGAAAGAGTTTTTAATTTTATAGTGTAACAAAAAAGAGAGATTATGGTAAAAAGACTTACGATGCTTTTAGCCGGGCTGTTCCTCATGGGGGGGGTAGCCTTGGCGCAGTCGCAGGTTTCCGGCACGGTCACTGACGAAAGCGGAGAACCTGTAGTAGGAGCGGCGGTAAGGATTGACGGTACCAAAACAGGTACGGCGACCGACATTGACGGCCGTTTCTCAATCTCCGCGCCCGCCAATTCGCGTCTGACAATATCCTACTTGGGTATGCAGACCAAGAACGTGAAGGCAGGGGCAAACATGAAGATTGTCCTTTCGCCTGACAACCAGCAGCTTGACGAAGTGGTCGTTACTGCCCTGGGCATCAAGCGCTCGGCGAAGGCACTTGGCTACAGCGCCACCACCGTAAACAGCGAGGACATCACCAAGTCGCGCGCCTCCGACATTCTTAGCGGCATTTCAGGCACAGTTGCCGGCGTGCAAATCAACAACACATCGGGCGACCCGGGCGCATCGCAGAGCATTGTGGTGCGCGGCTACTCTTCGTTGAGCGGCAACAACCAGCCGCTGTTCGTCATCGACGGTGTGCCTATGAACAACGAGTCGGTGCACAGCACCGACGGGCTGAACTCTGGCTACGACTTCGGCAACGGCGCCAACGCCGTCAACCCCGACGACGTGGAGAGCGTAACAGTGCTGAAGAGTGCCGCAGCGACAGCCCTTTACGGCAGCCGTGCCGCCAACGGTGTGGTGATGATTACCACCAAGAGCGGCTCGAAACATGCCAAGGGACTTGGCGTGGAGTACAACGGAGGTATACAATGGTCGGTAGTGGGCCGCCTGCCACAGATGCAAAACCAGTTCGGCCAGGGCTGGAACGGCGACAAGACCGACATAGAGAACGGCTCGTGGGGACCAGAGTTTGACGGCTCCACACTGCTTTGGGGCACGGTTTACAACAACTCGCAGAAGTACAAGACCTATCGCGCCATAGACGACAACATTCGCGACTTCTTCGAGACTGGCGTGCGCTACAACAACAGCATCTCGCTCAACAATGCCAATGACAACGGCAGCTACTTCATCAGCCTCTCGCAGGTTGACAACGACGGCATTCTGCCGACGAGCGCCGACACCTACGACAAATATACGTTCTCGTTCCGCGGCAACTACAAGATTAAGGACCTGACTGTTTCCGCCGATGTCAACTATTCCTACCAGCGCAACAAGTTCGCGCAGACTGGCCAGGGACTGAGCATGATTAACGACCTCTACCAGAGCCCGCGCGACATATCTTTCCAGGACCTGAAAGATCTCAGCGACCCGTTCAACTCGCCGGGTTATTACTATACACCCTACGGCATCACCAACCCGTATTATGTGCTTGCCAACTACAAGAATTCCTACAAGGCAAACCGCACGTTCGGCAAGCTTCAGTTCGACTACGATTTCCTGAAGTATTTCCGCGCCACCTACCGCATAGGCCTTGACGAGACCAACGGCGACTACAACTATGGCGTGCCAAACTTGCAGGCTCTTTTCGCCGACACTCCCAACGGCGAGGAAGGCGTGTTCACCAGCACGCCAGGCGAAGTTACGGAGAGGTCGAGCCACCGCCGGGAAATCAACCAGGACTTCATGGTCAACTACAGCCAGAAGTTCTTCGACCAGCTTGATATCAACGCACTTGTCGGCCTCAACTACAACGAGCGCAAGTACCACTACCTCGAAGCCGAGGTCACCGACCTCACCATCCCCACCTGGTTCAACCTCAAGAACTCTGCTTCTACGCCGACCCTGAGCCCCTACGACTCACGCCGCCGCCTCTACGGCCTCTACGGGCAGATTGACCTTGGCTGGCGCGACATGGTGTTCCTCACATTCACCGGGCGCAACGACTGGTCGTCGACGCTTCCGAAAGACAACCGCTCGTTCTTCTATCCCGGCCTGCAAGGCAGCTTCGTGTTCTCGGAGCTTTTCGACAGAGACTTGAAGAAGTGGTTCAACTTCGGCAAGTTCCGCATCTCCTGGGGCCAGACTGGTAACGATGCCGATGTCTATCTGGTCAACCCGTACTACATACAGGCACAGTTCAACTCCACTGGCTGGGGCAACGTTACGTTCCCTCTGAATGGTGTCAATGCCTACACCCTCGGCAACCAGCTCGGCAGTTCGAGCCTGCAGCCGGAGATTTCAACTGAGTTTGATGTCGGTTTCAACGTGGCGTTCTTCAACAACCGCATCAACATCGACTTCGAATACTACAACAAGACTTCCGACAAGCAAATATTCACCCTGCCGTCCGACCCAGCATCGGGCTACACGTCGATGGTGATGAACCTCGGCAAGATACGCAACCGTGGCATTGAGGCATTGTTCACTGTGAAGCCCATCGTAACCAAGGACTTCGACTGGACAACCGCCATCAGCTGGACCATCAACCGCTCAAAGGTCATCAGCTTGCCGGAGTCGCTCGGCGGCACGGCATCCATCTACGGCCTCAGCGGCGAGGCATCGCTCAACGCCATAGTGGGCAAACCACTCGGAACATTCCTCGCCGAGGTGCCGGAGCGCGACCCGGAGGGACACATCGTCGTGAACGCCAACACTGGTATGCCAGTGGCAAAGAGCACGCAGGAAGCTGTGGGCGACATGAACAACAAATACACGCTCGGTCTCAA
Organism: uncultured Prevotella sp.; assembly: GCA_964616945.1. GTDB lineage: Bacteria > Bacteroidota > Bacteroidia > Bacteroidales > Bacteroidaceae > Prevotella. Next base: position 11,078 of record CAZTUD010000021.1, read on the forward strand.
CACCACGCTGCGCTACAAGGAGTTCTCGCTCAACTTCGTGTTCGACATACGTAAGGGAGGACTCATGTACTCGCGCACAAAGAGCATCAACTACTTCACCGGCAACGCCATACAGACAGCCTACAACCAGCGCCACACATTCATAGTGCCAAACTCTGTTGTTGACAACGGCGACGGCACCTACAGCGAGAACACCACGCCTATCGCGCAGAGCAACATAGGCAACTACTTCAACTACGGCGCCGACGAGATGGGGCGTGCATGGCTCATCGACAAGAGCTTCGTCAAGCTGCGCAACATCTCCCTCTCCTGGGACATGCCAAAGGCATGGATTGCAAAGACTTTCCTCACCGGCGTGAAGCTGTCGGTCTTCGGCACCAACCTGCTTTGCTGGACACCTGAGAACAACACGTTCATCGACCCGGAGGTCACCTCTTTCGGCAACGACTTGGAAGGCAACTACGGTGAGTTCTCCGCCAACCCGTCGTCCAGAAACTTCGGTTTCAATGTTCAGGTGAAATTCTAATAAGACACAAGGTAAATATGAAAAAGACAATATTATATACAATGGCTGCGGCAACGCTCATGCTGGGCAGTTGCAGCCTCGATGTCAACGACGACCCGAACAACCCGACATCGGTGGAGCCGAATCTCGTGCTGCCGGCTGCCGAGACGGCACTGGCAACAGCCGTGGGCGACGGCCTCTACAACCCGGCAGGCTTCTTCGTGCAGTATTACGACCAGCTGCCTGAGTCGGAGCAGTATTGGGCAATAGCGAGATACGACTTCCACCAGTCAGACGGCATTCTCGACCGCTCCTACCGCAACATGTTCGCCGGAGCACTGCCCGACTTGAACCAAATTCTCAACAGCGACGACGCTACCGCCGCCGACAAGTATGTCGCCACCGTGCTGCGTGCCTTTACTTTCCAGCTTGCCGTTGACAACTGGGACCAGGTGCCTTACACCGAGGCCACGCAGGGCGGCTCAACGCCTAACCCGCGCTGGGACGATGGACAGAGCGTGTATGAGGGAGTGCTCAACGAGCTTGACTCTGTGGAGAACATGCTCGACGGCTCCGCCATCACTGCCACCGACATGGTGGCAAGCCAGAGCCTCTCGCAGTGGCAGGGCTTCGCCAACGCGCTCCGCCTGCGCATGTACCTGCGCTTCATCGACGCTGGCGTTGACGCGTCAAGCTACACGTCGAAAGTGCAGCAACTGCTGTCGGCAAACGACTTCTTCACTGGCGACATCAAGTTTGACAACTTCGCCAACGAGGCCGACCGTCGCAACCCGTGGTATTCGACAAACTACCAGAATCTGAACACCACCAACCACGCCGCCGGCTACGCACTCGTGAGCTACCTCAAGGCTACTGGCGACAACGCTCGCCTGACGTGGGGCTTCGAGCCTGCGGCAGACTCTTCGACGGGCGACATCCTTGGTTGCCTGCCCAACAAGAAGACACCTTACAGCAGCACGGAGAAGGACGGAACGGTGAGCGAGCTGAAGTATTTCGCCACAAAGCCAGTCTATTTCTTCACTCAGGCAGAGCTGCAGTTCCTCATTGCCGAGGCGCAGCTGCGCTTCAACAGCAACGACGCTGCCGCCAAGGCTGCCTACGAGGCTGGCATAGAGGCCGACTACAGCGCACGCGGCCTCAGCGGGGCTTCATCGCTCTACGGCAACGGGGGCGCGGTGGCATGGAGCGGCTCACAGGCTGACAAACTCAACCTCATATACATGCAGAAGTGGGTGTCCCTGTTCTACATGGACCACATGGAGGCATGGAGCGAGCAGCGCCGCACCAACGTGCCGACAACCTCAAGTGCCACGGCCGAGCAGATACACGCCAATCCGACAGTATATACGGCTGGCCAGCTCATCTCGCCGTTCAGCAACGCGCTTGGCGAGGGTGTGTTCCCGAAGCGGCAGTGGTTCCCGTATGACGCCGCACAATACAACCCCAACACTCCAGCTGCCGTCAACATAACGCAGCCCGTATGGTGGGACAAGAACTAATTCAAAATTCAAAATTCAAGCATTAGGACTTATGAAGAAAACTATCATATTCAGCATGATGCTCGGCTTGCTGACTGCGGGTCTCGCGTCATGCGGCGACAAGGAATACACCGACTCCAAGATAACGTACTTTATTGACCTTGCGCTTGTCGGCAATCCTGTCGTCTCCACGCCGCTTGGCAGCAACTATGTCGATGCAGGCTTCACGGCCACGATGAACGGGCAAGATGCCAGCAGCCGCGTCACCACGACGAGCGATGTCAACACCGCAGCCCTCGGCCCTTACAGCGTTACCTATACCGCCACCAACGACGACGGCTATTCAAGCTCCGTCACGCGCACGGTGTATGTGGGCAACTATACGCCCGCCACGGTAGCCACGGGCACTCACCGCACCAATTCGGCGGGCACTGTTACGTCATATAGCGGCTACACCATCGACGTTACCACCGACGGCAACGGCAACTATTGGGTTGAAGACCTTTTCGGAGGCTACTATGAGCAGCGCGCCGGCTACGGGTCAGACTATTCCATGCCTGGCTTCATACATGTTGACAGCGACAACAGCGTTACCCTTACGGGTGGCGGCGGTGTCGAGGGATGGGGCGACGGCTACGACAGCTTCGACAACGGAGTTTACGACCCCGCCGCCAACACCATCACCTACGATGTGGTTTACGTGGGCATGACATTCCATGTTATTTTACAATTCTAAAAACGACAACAGATTATGAAGAAATATGTTTTCATGGCAATGGCGGCCTTGGCTACGACGTTCGGCTTCACGGGCTGCGACGACAGCGATGTTGACCCGGGCGGCACCGCTGTTGAGGAAATGGCAGGCGAATGGGTGGTAACGGTGGATGCCGTCGATGCCAACGGCGCCACGCTTTACGAGGATCCATACGGTCTGGGGCAGATAACCATCTCTACCTACAACACTGCCGCCAACACCGACGACGAGATGTGGCTCAACGACAACGGCTACTTCTGGAATTTCACCTTCAAGGTGAACACCGACTATGCCGCCAAGACGTTCTCCGCCAACAACGTGCCTTACGACGCGGCGGAGACAGGCACGGCGATAGTTACCGACGGCAAAGTGTTGCTCGACGCGGCCAAGAACCGCCACGGCAAGCCCAACGACAGCATCGACTTCAAGATACAGTTCTCCGACGACGACAACAACCTGACATATCATGTCCACGGGCAGCGCTACACAGGCTTCGTGGATTGACGCTTGATTGCCGATATTGTGTGTGCCCTTGCGAAAATATTTTTTCGCAGGGGCATTTTTTATTTGCCCAAATTGTTGCGGCATAGGGATATTTGTACTATCTTTGCAAACAGAAATCAAATGCGTTTTACCATGAAACTCAACACTATAGCCAACATGCTTGTGCGGGGCAGGTCAGGCCGTTGCCTCGTCGTCTTCTTTCTGGCATTCGTCATGCCAATAATAGCTTTTGCCGTTCCTGTAAAGCGCGGGCAATGGTGGGTGCTGCCCCTTGCCGACGGCACGAAGGTGAGGGCAGAGCTTTGTGGCGACGAGCGTGTGCGCTGGTGGCAGGCGGACGATGGTTCGCGCTATGTGGCCGAAGGCAAGACCGGCCTTTACAAGGCAATGGAGAAAGGGCAGGCGGCAAGCTTGGCGAAGAGCTTCCAGACGGCGGTGGCAAGCGGCAAGATGGCAAAAGTGGTGAGGCGCGCGCAGCAGAGCGCGGCTGCCACTTTTCAGGGCGGGAAGCGCGGGCTCATAATACTCGCCCAGTTTCCCGACCAGACGTTTTCTTATAACAATGTGCGGGCCCTCTACGACCGCATAGCCAATGAGCAGGGCTACAGCGACCACAACTTCAACGGCTCCATAAGCGACTATTTCTCCGCGCAGAGCGGAGGGCAGTTCACGCTCAATTTCGATGTCGCAGGCCCCGTGACGATGAGCCACAACTATTCCTACTATGGCGACAACGACGAGGCCAACGCCCCGGAGATGATAAAGGAGGCGTGCCAGGGCGTCGACTCGCTTGTGAACTTCGCCAACTACGACTGGGACGGCGACGGCGAGGTGGAAGAGGTGTTCGTGCTGTATGCAGGGCACGGACAGGCCGACTACGACAGCAACAACGACGACCTCATCTGGCCTCACATGTACTATGTCAACCCCACAGGCTATGCCAGCAACGACTTCTACCTCGACGGCGTGAAGATTGATGTCTATGCCTGCTCGTCGGAGCTTAACGGCGACGGCTACCTTGCCGGAATAGGCACCTTCTGCCACGAGTTCTCCCACTGCATGGGCTTCCCCGACATGTACGACACGGGCGATGCCGGCAACTTTGGCATGGGCTCGTGGGACCTCATGGACTACGGCTCCTACAACGGCGACGGCTACACGCCGGCGGGATACTCGGGCTATGAGAAAATGGTGTGCGGATGGACCAACCCCGTGGAGCTGACAGGCGACACCACCATCGCCTCCATGCAACCCATGAGCCAGATGGGGCAGAGCTACATAGTCTATAACAAGGGCAACCGCAACGAATATTACATACTCACCAACCGCCAGCAGAGTGGCTACGACGCAAGCATCCCCGGCCACGGCATGATAATAGAGCACATCGACTACAACAAGAACATCTGGGACTACAACCTGGTGAACACCACCGACAACACCGACTATGCGAGCTACGGCATCACAAACGACCACCAGCGCATAACCATCTTCCACGCCGACAACAAGGACGGGTTCTACGACCAGTCGCGCGACGCCTATCCATACTACGGCAAAGACAGCCTGACCAACAACTCCTTGCCAGCGGCAACTACCTACAATGCCAACAGCGACGGCACAAAATACATGAACTGCGCCATACGCGACATCACCGAGAACTCTGACGGAAGCATGAGCTTCGTGTTTGGCGGAGGCGGGGAAACGAGTTCTGATGCCAACGGCACGCTTGCGGCAGGCGTAATTTTCAAGGAGACATTCGACAAGTGCAACGGCACGGGCGGCAACGACGGCGTGTTCAAGGGGCTTTCCTCAAGCACCAGCACCTTCAAGCCCGACAACAGCGGCTGGTCGGGAACCATCTTGAGCGGCGGAAGCAAGTGCGCCTGGTTTGGCAATGGCAGCACCGCGGGGCAGGCCATCACGCCCGCCATCACGTTTACGGGCGACACCTTGACGCTGACGTTCAGGGCCGCCGGATGGGGAGCAAAGAAAGATGGCACGTCGCTTGATGTCGGCGTTTACAGCGGCAACGCGCAGCTCCTCGACTCCTCCGTGCTGACGCTGACCAAGGAGTCATTCGACCAGTTCACCATCCGCATGACGGGCTCGGGCACGGTGAAGCTGGAATTTCTTGGAGCCGCCCGCTTCTTCCTCGACGACGTAATGGTGCTGGGCAATACCTCGTCGTCAGGCTCTTCCACTGGCATCAGCACAATAAAGGTTTCTTCGGGCACGGCCAAAGCCTCTGCCCGCCGCGTCTATACCCTCAGCGGCCAGTATGTGGGCGACGACATCAGCACGTTGCCGCATGGCGTGTACATCGTAGGCGGGCGCAAGATAGTCAAATAGCACTATCCATTTACGGCGCAGGGCAATTACTTCGGCACTATGTTTTGCCTCTCGCAGATTACGCAGATTAGCTGATTTCTGCCCAGTGAACGGAGATTTTCGATTTCGCAGATTTTTCTCAGTACCAAACAACACCACATTGGGTGATGAGAAAAATCTGCGAAATCCACAATGTGGCTTGCCTTCCCATGTGTGAATAAAAATCGGCTAATCTGCATAATCTGCGAGAAAAAACATGTTTGATTTAGCTCGACCAGCAAGAGTCTTATCGTAAAGGGTAATGCGCCTGTCTTGGTTTACAGCGCATTCGTAATGCGTGGCGGTCGTCACTGAATTGCGTGACGGTCGTCACGGGATTGCGTGACGGTCGTCACGCATTGTAGTTGCGCCGAAAAGATGGTGTCATGGCGAATGGAAAGCCCCTGCCAGCCTTATCGGATGCGATGAGGCTTTGGCCTCATGATAATGTAATTTCATTTACGTGCGCAACGGATTGCATGGATATATTGGTGGTTTTATGCAAAAAAACTTGCGGCGCAACATTTCATTAATTAATTTTGCCGACAGAAAGTTAAAAACAAGTGAAACAACTATAACATTATAAACAAATTAAAATTAAAATGAAAAGGAAAACGAACGAATTCCTAATGAAACTTATGTTCAATCTCTCTTCGATGGCCAGGGGCGTCAAGAGTGTCAGTTCCCTCGTCGTCGCAATACTTCTGTCAGCCTGCGTTGTCACAGGCTGTTCTGACGATGAGTCCACTTATAATAATGACGAAGACCCTGTCGAGACAGTGGACTCTACCGCCGTGTCTCTCACCTACCACAACTTCACTGCCAACGACGACGTGCTTATTCTGGACGCCGACACGACGCAAATCTCCGTCAGCAAGGCCTTGGCTGAGAAACTCGGCATAAAGCACTTCAACGGCCGCCCGATGGCGATATGGCAGAAAGTAAGCCGCCTGCCGTTCATTCGTCGCGCCACATCAGAAAGGATTGACGGCGACCGCTACATCCTTACCGTGGACAAAAGCGCATCGCTTGCCGACGTGCTGCCAAACACCGAGGCCTCCCTTGACACCAAAATGTTCGTGAACCCTAACGCTGCAAGTGCCTATACGCGCGCCGGCGGCTCCAACCTTGTGGAGGACATTTCGGCGCGATACATGGACGGCGACACCATACACCCGGCTGCCATACTTTATACCGACCCGCGCGGTTACGACAACGACGTGATACCCATCGATGAGGACAGCGTGCAGACAAGCAATCTCCTGACACGTGCCTCGGCGACTGGTGAGTATCAGTATATCACACCAGAGGCCATCACCAGAGGGAGTTCTAATTGGAGTATCATAAACAAGAGTGCAACATTCTCAGCAAGCATGAAGTATGCCCCCAGCTCCAATGCAGAGGTGAGTGTTGGATTGAAATTGCCAATCGAGGCCAGTATGAACGCAAAGATTGAGATAAATACCAAGTGGTTCAAGCTACAAAAGTTTGACATGGGAATCTATGGCGGCTTCTCGTTCAAGCCAGAAATGAACCTCAAGATTACCAATGGGGTTAAGATTCCCAGCAGCAAAGGCACGAAACATATCGCCGACTTCCCGGGTTATACTGCCGTGTTCATGGTTGGCGTGGTTCCGGTGTGGATCACCATTAACCCTGGCATTATTTTCAAGATTAACGGCTCCTTGAAAGGCAGCGTCAGCACAGGCCTCAAATGTAGTTATGTGAATAATTCTTTCAAGGCGGGCGTAAAATATGAGGGCTCATGGGGAGCCTACGGCGAACGCAACATAAAGGAGAACACATTCTCCATGGATGCAATCAAATATAACGCAAAAATCGAGGCTGGTGTTGGCTTCTATCTCTCCGTCAGTACGCTGATTTATGGCAGTGCCGGCCCTGAGCTTGCTGTAGGACCCAGCCTAAGCGTTGATGCCAGTGCCAGCACTACTACATCTTGGAATGGAAGCTCCAAAGTAAAGTTCGACGCAAGTGCGGACTTGGGGGTCAAAGCACTTATCGGGGCAAAGCTGAAAATATTGAAGTGGACGCTTGCTGAATGGAACACGACATTCTCCATGGGCCCACAATGGACAATATGGAAATGCTCAAAAACATTTCAAAACTAAGAAAACGCTGCACGCATCAAGCCGTTCAGTAGAACGGCTTGATGCGTGCAGCATCCGAAACAACAACTTTATATTAACTCAAAAAATCAAACAAGCCAATGAACAAAATTTTACGCTTTACGCTCATTACGCTGCTCGCCATGATTGGCATGGGGGGGGTAGCTTACGCTGACAATACTGACAGCACGTTAGTTTACACACTCGATGGAACCGTGACTGGCGGAACCAGCGATTATGCCAAGGAAAGCAGCATAACGCAAGACAGCATCGACTGGAAGGTATGCGGCAACACCACCATAAGCCCTTGGCGCATCGGCGGCAAGAGCCTTACCAACCAGGACCGCGCCATTTACTCGCAGACTGCAATTCCTGGTTGTATAGAAAAAGTAGAAGTAGAGCTCGGAAATATGAGCGGCATCACCGTGAACTCCCTAACGTTCGGTGTCTATTTCAC